>JAUWMK010000299.1 GCA_030613185.1 Promethearchaeum sp. | reverse complement strand
TTTCGTTAGCCATATTGCGGACAAAGGCTGAAGGAACAGCGAAAATGATAATGTCTGCCTCAGGTAAAACTTCTTTGAAATCAGAATAGGCAACTAAATTTTTTGAAAGAGAAATTCCCGGAAGAAATTGTATATTCTCATGGTTAACATTAATAGATTCTATAGTTTCTTTCTCATAACTCCATATTTTGATTAAATACCCTTTTTTTGCAAGAAGGTTGCCGAGTGTTGTTCCCCAACCGCCTGCACCAATAACAGAAATTTGTAACCCCATGACTATTAATAACAAATATAAAAAATTGAATAAAAACCCTTTACTTTTACATTGCTTTCATTTTTTGACCGCAATGTTCAGGTATTTCATTCGTACCACAATTCATTCCCCCAAATTTTGGATCTAAATTCATCCAACATACCAATTTTCCTTCATGAGGAATCATATCCCTTCCACAATGTTTTGGAAGTGTTTCTTCATGACCACATTTTTCACATTTTAATTGACTTGCCATAATTTCTTCATCTTCTTCACTTTTAGATTCTAATACCTCACTTTCAATATTTACTGATTTCTTTTGGGATTTTAAATTTTCGACCGAGCTTTTTACTTTATTTAGGTCGAGTCTTTTTAATAATAAAGCTGATATAACAACTGAAACGGAACTAAACGCCATGAATAGGGAGGCAATGCCCGGAGGTAAGAAAAACCCTAATAATCCAAAAAATACACCTGCTGCAAATGGAATTCCAATTAGATTATAAATCGCTGCCCAAAACAAGTTTTGTCTCATTTTATTATAAGTTTTCTTTGATAATGTCATAGCTGCAATTAAATTTTGAAGTTCTCCTTTAATTAAAACAATATCTGCTGATTCAATTGCTATATCTGTTCCTGATCCGATGGCAATGCCAACATCTGCTTTAGTTAATGCAGGGGCATCATTAATTCCATCTCCGACCATAGCAACAACTGCGTTTGGTCGACTTTGAATTTCTTCAATCTTCACCAGTTTTTGGGATGGTAGTACTTCAGCAAAATAATCTTGAATTCCAATGGAATTTGCTATTGCTTCTGCGGTTTTTTTATTGTCTCCTGTTAGTAGATAAGTATGAATTTTCATCTTATGCAGCATTTCAATAGTTTCTTTGGCGAATGGTTTTAATTTATCGGCAAGACCCAAAATACCAATCAATTTACCATCTTTCATTACAAGCACAACTGTATTTCCCTGAGATTGAAGATTGTCAATCATAATATCTGCTTGTGAATGATCTACTCCTTCTTGTTCTGCAAATTTAATGTTTCCAATAGCGATTCTACTATTTTCTATAATACCTTCAATACCAAAACCAGGATTATTTTTAAAATCTTTAACTGTAGCAAGTTGAATTTCCTTTTCCTTAGCTTTTTCAACAATTGCTTGCCCTAAAGGATGTTCTGAACCCTGCTCCAAACTACCAGCATAAAATAACACATCCTTCATATCTGCTTCCCAGAGAGGTATATTTTTTATGACTTGAGGTTTTCCAACTGTCAAAGTTCCAGTTTTATCAAAAACAATGTGATTTATTTTATGCACAAGTTCTAAACTTTCTCCTCCTTTAATGAGAATTCCAGATTTTGCCCCTTTACCGGTTCCTACCATCACTGCGGTGGGTATTGCCAAACCAAGTGCACAAGGACAAGAAATTACCACTACGCTAACAAATCGTAGTAAAGAATCTTCAAATGTGAAACCTGCTATCCAAAACCAATATCCAAATGTAAAAGATGCAATTAAGACAACAAGTGGAACAAAAATATTACTTACTTTATCTGCTAAACGCTGCATTGGTGGTTTTTCTGTTTGGGCATTGCGTACAAGATCAATAATTCTACTTAGAACTGTATCATTACCAATTTTTTCAACTTCGACCCGTATTAAACCATTTTGATTGATGGTTCCACCAATTACTAAATCTCCGGTTTGTTTCTTTACTGAAATAGATTCACCCGTTATCATTGATTCATCAATTCGGGATACTCCTTCGATAATTTTTCCATCAATGGGAATTTTTTCTCCAGGTTTTACAATTATAATATCCTTAACATCTATTTCATCAATATCAATTTCAATTTCTTCTCCATTTCGGAGCACTCGCGCGGATGTTGCTTTTAATTCCATTAGTTTAGTTAAAGCGTTTGAAGTTTTACCTTTAGCTAAGGTTTCCATCCACTTCCCTAATAATATGAAACTAAAGATTAGAATTGATTCTGAGAAAAATAATTCACCTGCTCCAGTGATCACGGAAAAAATGCTGTATACATAAGCAGTTCCTGAACCTAAGGCGATTAAAACATCCATATTAGTTGTTTTATTCTTTAAACTCGAATACGCACCTTTATAGAAGAATTGTCCGACTACAATTTGAGAAATCGTTGTCAAAATCACAATCGAATAAATGATTATCATTCGAGAATTTTCATCTAATGTTGTTCCCATGCTAATTCGAGTCAAAGTGAATATTGGTATAAGAAGTAAAATACTAATAATTGTTAAATTTCGTCTATACTTGATTTCTTTCTCAAAATTTTCTCGTTCTTGCTCTAAAATTCCTTGAGATTTGGATCCTTCGATTCCCAGTTTAAAAAACTCTTTCATTACTCGATTTTCTGAGATTTGAGCAGAATTGAAAATGATCTTAATGGTGTTTTTATCATTGTTAAATAATGTAGTAAAAACCCCATTCACTTGAGTCATTTTCTCGGTCAGTTTCTCAACCTGAGATGAAGATAATTTTTCTTTGATTGAAATAACTAGGTTTGATAGCGAAGCTTTATAGCCGATATCGCTAACAGATTTCATGATGTTTTCAATTCCAACTTCGGATGTATCAAAAATAACTCGAGCACTTTCAGTTGGAAGAACAACATCAACTTTCTTAACTCCCAGGAGGGCTTCTAATTTTGTATTAATTTTTAAAGCACAATTGGCACATGTCATTCCGGATATGTTTAAATTGAGTGATATTTGCTCTTTTTTCGAAATTTCATTACTATTTTCGTGTAAAATTTGATTTTCAACCATTTGTTAAAGGATATATGATTCTTTGTAATAATTAAACTCTCGAATAAAATTAATAAAGAAAAGTTTGATTTCTGCTATTTTCTATAAACTAATCTTGGAGAAACAATATATCATTTTTCAATTAACTATATATCATTTTTTAGTTAATTATTAAACATGTCTAAGGAAAAATTTTTTGATAAACGAAAAGAAATACTGAAAGAACTTGTTCTACAACTTCATGCTGGGAATGAAGATCTTCCCATGTTAAAAAAAAAATTTAAGGATGAGCTTGGATTGGTGTCGGCAGCAGAAATCGCCACCATGGAACAAGAATTAATTGATAGTGGTGTTATTACCGCTGAACAAGTAACAAAATTATGTGATTTGCATGTTGATATTTTTCGAGACTCTTTAGTTACCAATAAAACCCCCCAGACTATCCCTGGACATCCACTACATACTTACATTGCTGAAAATGAAAAGGCAAAAGAATTGATTAGGAAACTAAGAGCAGATCTTAACCCTATGGACCTTATCCAATTAAAAGAAATAATAATTCATTATACGCGTCTTGAGAATCAGCTCTTTCCGCTGCTTGAAAAGGTCGGTTTTTCTGGACCTTCACAGGTTATGTGGGCAAAACATGATGAAATTAGAGATATGTTTAACAAAGCCGATAAAAGTCAACTTGAAGAACTAATGGATACTGTTGCTGACATGATCTTCAAAGAAGAAAATATCTTATTCCCCGCTGCCTTAGAGAAATTATCAGAAGCACAGTGGATAAAAGTAAAGAATGGAGAAGAAGAGATTGGATTTGCATGGGTAAAACCTGGATCCGATTGGAAACCAGTAACTCCAGAAGATATTCACGGTAAAGATATTGCAAAAATTTTACCAGATTCATTGCCCGATTTAGGTTTACTTCAGATGAAAACTGGCAAAATGTCTCTTGAACTAGTAAATCTTATGTTGACTCATTTACCCCTTGATCTATCCTTTATTGATGAAAATGATAATGTTTTATATTATTCGGATGTTTCAGAACGCTTATTCCCGCGAAGTCCAGGGGTTATAGGAAGAAACGTAAAAAATTGCCACCCTCCTAAGAGCCAACATATTGTTATGAAAATACTTGATGCTTTCAAGAAGGGAACTAAGGACGTAGCAGAATTTTGGTTGGAAATTGGTGGGAAATTCATTTACATTAGATATTATGCGGTTCGGGATAAAGATGGAAAATATCGCGGAACTTTAGAAGTGAGTCAAGATATTACGAAAATTCGAAAGTTAGAAGGAAGCCAACGACTGTTAAATTGGGAGTAGCTTTAAGTTTATTTTTTTATTGTTCCAATTAAACCTTCAAAATGATTATCAAAAGTTGCAATAATATTACATTTTAACCTTTCACTAAGAGTTAAAATTGTGCAATCTGTGAAAGAGAGTCCCTTTTTTATATATTTTTGAAATAAATCCCATGATTTTAAAAAATCTTTTTGATCCAAACTTATAATTTGAATCCTTAAACTATTCAATAAATACTCACCAATGTTTTTTGCAAATTCTTCATTTCGAAGTCTAACCAGAGCCAATGTTACTAATTCATCAAAAACATAAGTTGAAGTGTATATTTCTCCAAATTCATTTTTTAAAAACCGCGTCATCCAATTTTGAGCGACATCATGGTTTTTATCATCCGCATTTTTAAAAGCTAAAATAAAACCTGTATCAAGAAAAACTCCCACTTAATCTTCACCATCTAATCGATATAGTAAAGCATCAACATTTTCTGATAACTCTAGGAATCCTAAATGGAATGTGTCTTTTAACCCAATCCATGCAGGGTCTTCTTCAAGAGGGATTAATTTATCATTTATTGGAATACCTTCAATAATTAACGCATTCTCAATTAATTCTCCAATTATTTTCTTTTTATTCATTTTTCTCCCTCTTAATATCATGTTGGCAATCAATTTATCCAGTAACTTTTGATGTTTCTCATCAATGCGGATTGTACTCATTTTTTCTTAATATATTTAATAACCTAAAAAATTTAAATGTATACAATTATACATGTATACAAAATAAGTGAAAAAGGAAGAAAAAATTCTGATTATTGTTACATTAGTTTAGAAATTCTATAATGATTTTCGTTGAAGAACCAGAGCAGTGACTATGTTTACCAGGATTGTGAATATCAAGCCAATGATAAGAGCATACGCAATTGTGTTAATGTTTTCAAAGAAAATACCAGGTAAAACTGCAATTAAACTTAATTGATTTCCAATATAAATCGCTAAAATTGCCGCTACCATAGTAGAATTGACCAATATTCCAATTAAAATTGAAATAGAGCAGGAAATTGCCATGGCACTTAAACTAATAGCTAACGAATCCCAAACACCATCAAGTAAGGTTTCAATCTGGATATCTGTTTTTATTAAATCAATCACAATTCCAACCAGAACACTGAACAAAATAGCGATCATTAAGCATAAATAAACTGCAATTAATTTAGCGAACATCAAATTCCAACGTTTGACTGGCCGGATCAGAAACAAATCATACACATGACGATCTTTTTCTGATACAATCGTAGTACTGAGCATGACAGCTGCCAAAGTACCACTTAAAGAAGACACCATTAATCCTACTAAAATACTAAGTGGAATTCCTTCAGTATCCGGTTGTAAATAATGGAGTAGCAAACTTATCAAGGGCATGCCGATCCATAAGACTAACATCACTTTGCTCTTATAGAACCCCTTGAATTCGTCCTTAATTAACAAACTTAGGCTCATTTTACATATCCTCCTCTACATAGTGTAAATAAACATCTTCCAACGATGG
>JAUWMK010000035.1 GCA_030613185.1 Promethearchaeum sp. | reverse complement strand
TGATAATCGGTAATCCAAAATGGATCAATTTCTTGCAAGGATGTTTCTTTTTCAAAATCTTCTCCATATTTTTTCTTTAATTCTTCACTTGAAAATATTTTGAAAGGTCGCGTGGGTATTCTTAGAGATACTCCAAGACTTTCCAATTCTTTTGTGCATTTTTCTTTTACCCTAACAATAATAGAAATAATTAAACCTTCTAATAATTTCATGAATTTGAGTCCTTTAACCTCGCGAAGTTCGATATCTACTTGTGAAAATTCGATAAGATGTCGGCCAGAATCTCTTTTTAGAGGTTTTTCCAATCTTACGTTTGGAGACATTATATAAATTCCCTTTGTAATGCAAGATGCAATAGCTAATTGTTTGTGGAAAATCATACTTTTTGTTAATTGTAATTCTTGTCCAAAATAGTTGATTCTGGCATCGGATGTTTCATGGTTTAAAGGATCGGTAATAGGGGATAACATCACAGGCATTAATTGTATCAATTTTTGCTCATACAGAAAATCATGTATTGCTTTGAGAGCTTCTGTTTGAACATGAAGTATTGGCAAAGTGGGATGGCCAAATTCATTTTGAGAATACGAATGAATCAAAGTTTCTAGCATAAATATTCTATCGAAATGTAGAATTTAATCTTTTTCATACCAAAAAAATGGATAATATGTACAATTTTTATGCATAGATATTAATATAATGGAATGTGTATTCCAAATAGATTCAAATTATTTAATATCATGTATAAAAAAAAATGTGTTGAAATTAACATATGGATGAAAAAGATCTTCTTATATTGGATGCTTTAAAAAAAGATGGAAGCCTTTCGGTAGCTAAAATAGCTTTGAACACTAATTTACCCTCAACTACCGTATTTAACAGATTAAAAAAACTCAGAGAAAGCAAAATAATTAAAAACTATACTATCAATATAGATAAAGATCGCGTTTATGGCAATATCATCGGAATTATATTAATTAAAGCGACTAATACTGACCAAAGGACGATAGTTAAAAAATTGTTAGAACATCCTTCAGTTGAAAATGCAGCTATTATGACCGGAAATACCGATATTGTTATCCGAATTAGAGTTAAATCAATCAATGATCTTAATAAATTCATTTTGGATTATCTGCGTAAAATTAAAGGTATACAAGATTCTACTACTATGATTTCTCTCGAAAATTACGAGAAGAATTAGAAATTATTAATCGTGTTTTTATTCTTTTTTACTCCAAAGAATTCATAATTTTTTTAAATTCTTTACCAATTCTATCTATTGGTGAAATTTTGTGAAGGATTTTGAAATTATTACTAAAAAGCATTGTGGCAGATGTGATATACTTAAACGTTGGTTTAGTGAAAATGGAATATCCTATAGAGAATTTCAGGTAGATTCCTTAGAGGTTCCACAACAACTTCTCAAAGATTCACATTTCCGAGATAAATTTTGTACAAATGATAAATGTAAATTTTTCGTACCTTTACTTCATCTTACTGAGTCAGGAGAATATTATCATAAATATATGTTTGGAATCGATGGAATTAGAACAAAATTTATTAGAGATCTATTGGAAGTTGATGGAAATGACAAAAATAATGAAAAAACTATTCGTGAACCTAAACTATGCAGAAATGACCTTGTTGAAAAATTGTTAAAACAATACATTCTTGCCGTTGGTATTTGCCGTGAAGGTGGAGATTTATTATACAGCATCCAAATAGACAAATCACTAAACTTGGATTTAATAACTCAATTTATTTCTGCTTTATCTATGTTTGGTGAAGAAAACCTTGGTAAGATCGAAAGGATTGCTATTAAAGGCTTGGAAGTCGAAATGAGCATAGTTTCAAAGCATAATCTTATTTTTTTAGTGCTTTTTAAATCAGATATGGTTCAGGATCATCTAAATGAAGAAAGCGAAAAAGGATTGGATAAATTCTACCAAATTTTTAAATCCTACATCGATCAAAATAAAACCAATAAGGCTCTTTATTATTCATTTGATACAGAGATGTGCCTTTTAATTCAAGATTATCTAGTAAGAATCGATGTATTGGAATGTATCGATTGTTCCCTCGAAATTCCAATTTTAAGGGAACTCTCTTCTTCATTATAAAATTTTTAAAGGTATTTACTTAATTGCAATTATATGAAAATAAGAGCGATAACTCTCGGTCAAGAATTGTTAGGAAGTGACCCAAAATTAAATACTTTACAAAATAACCTTAAAAAACTTCAAGATTTACAGATTAATTTCACAAATCAAGGTATTGAAGTAGAGTATATTAGATTCGCAAGCCAAACATTTTCAAAATCAACCGATCTTTTAAATACTTCAATTTTTAAAAGAAGAGAAGAAATATTGCCAATTCTGGAAGATTTGGTAAAAGACAAACTTCTTGGTATTTATGCATTTATGCCAGGACTTTGTGATCAAATGGAACCTATGACCAATACGCAACTTGAATTAATGGAAGACATCCCAAATTTAATTTATAAATACCCCAACATGTTTACTAGTATCCAAGCTGGTTCAAATCGCGAAGGACTTAACTTTGAAGCTATTAAAGAATCAACAAAAATTATTCAGAAGTTATCAAAGCCAGATCCTTTCCAAAATGTTAAATTTGCAGTTACTTTTAATGTTCCGCCTAATACACCCTTCTTTCCTTCAGCATATCATATCGGTAGCCTGCCAAAAATTTCCATAGCCTTGGAAACAGCAGACGAAGTTATCACGGTATTAAAGGAAAATCCGCCAACTTCTACAAATTTAAATAATGTGAAAAAAGCAATCCAAACAAGATTTACCGAAATTTTCGATCAAATTAGTGGTATTGCTAAACCATTCTGCAAAAAAAATGGTTTTATTTTCGAAGGAATAGATTTCAGTCCTGCACCTTATCCAACTAAAGAAAAAAGTATCGGCACCGCGCTTGAACAACTAGGTTTATGCAAATTTGGTGAACCCGGTACTGTTTTTTCAGTAGGATTTCTAACTGAAGCTTTACAATCTATTGATCGGCCTAAAATCGGTTTTTCTGGCTTTATGCAACCATTACTTGAAGATTATATAATTGCACGAAGAAACAATGAGAATAAAGTAGACATATCTAAACTATTACTCTATTCGACAATGTGCGGGTTGGGTTTAGATTGTGTCCCTATTCCAGGAGATCTTGATCCTGCTGCAATAGAACTACTTCTAATGGACCTTGGTATGATTTCTTTACGCTTGAAAAAACCTTTGACAGCGCGTTTGATGCCTATAGCTGAAAAGAAAGCGGGGGAAATGACCGAATTCGATTTTGAATATTTCACAAATAGTAAAATATGCGATTTACAAGTTCCTAATTCACATGATTTGATTGCTTTTTTTAAAAAGAACCCTTCTTACCTGTTTTAACCTTAAAATAAACGGGGAAATTAAAAATTAATTGAAAAAGAAAGTGGGAAAGGAAAAAAAATATTTAGAAAATAAAAAAAAAACTAAAAATCCATAAATTAGTCTTTGGGTTCCCCGTGTACTGCAATGAATAGCGGGTCGGCTTCTTGAAGTGTTCTTCGCATAACTTTCCCTACATTAGTCTTTGGTAATTCATCAATAATATCCAGGTATTTAGGACATTTCCAGCGCGTCATATTCTCCAGCGCCCATGCTTTAATATCATCAGCAGTAATTGTTCCTATCGCATCAGGTTTAAGTGCAACCCATGCTTTAACAGCTTCACCCGTTTTTTCATCAGGAATACCTGCAACCGCGGCTTCCAAAACTTTTTCATGAGAACCTAATAACGATTCTACTTCTTTTGGAAATACTGAATGCCCAGCCATCTTGATTAATTGCTTCTTACGATCTCGGATAGCAACTCGACCATATTCATCCATGAATCCGATATCTCCCGTTAAAAGCCAAGTTCGGCCATCCCATTGCATTAGTGTTGCAGCAGTACGTTCGGGATTCTTCCAATAACTCTTCATCACTTGTGGACCCGCACAACAGATTTCGCCGGTACCCTCTTCTTCTCCAAGACCTGTAACTGGTCCCTTTGAGAAATCTTCAGAATCGAATATCATCCAATCAGTGCTTGGTGCAGGTACACCGAGAAATCCTGGTTCACGCTCACCATAAAAATTATTACAACTCACTACTGGTGTTGATTCAGATAATCCATAACCTTCCGTGATTTTTGCACCCGTTTTTTCTTCATAAGGAATACGAACATACTCATGAAGCGGTCCTGCTCCTGAAATACATAATTTCAAATGACCTTTTAGAGGATATTTGTCAATGGTTGCTTGATCCAATTCAGCAATGCGTTGGAAAAGAATTTCTGCACCACAATAGATATAACCATTATAATCGGGTAATTTGAAAATTTCTTCCAACAATTCTTCAGTTGGTGGTGGTTTTGGAAATAGCATTTGCCATCCTCCGACTGCTACGGATGTATTTAAGACGGTAGTCATAGCAAAACTATGATATAGTGGTAAACAACCAACCATTCCAGTTCTATGCCCTAGTGCAGGAGCTGAGCTTCCCTCTTCGCGTTGATTAACTAAAATATCAACGCATTGATAAGCATTTGAAACAACATTCATATGGGTTAGTTCTGCAGCCTTCGGAACTCCTGTGGTACCACCAGTCATAATCAAAGTCGCAGCATCTTCTTCTGCATTAATGGAAACAGGTTGCACATTCGGTTTTGTCTTTAATACTTCCTTCAGACTTATCGCGTTGGGATGCTCCACTTTTGCCTTTGGTATCTTTTTAATAAGCTTTCCAATAAATTTGATTACTGGCGACATTCCAGATGCTAAATCAACCAAATTTGTATATATAATCTTATCAAAATCCCATTTATCCTTAAATTTCGCAACGTAATGGAAATATAAAGCATCAAGCACAATGATTACTTTCGCACCAGTTAGTTTGCATTGGTGTAGAACTTCCATCGCCTTATATGTTGGATTAATTCCAGTAATTACTGCTCCGATCGACGTGATTGCATAATAAGAAACAACATATTGGATACAATTTGCCAAATGGACGGCTACAACATCTCCTTTCTTAACACCGATTGACTGGAGGTAAGTCGCTAATGAATCAACCATCACCTTTAATTCTTTGTACGTTACCCATGTCTCCAAGAACCAAATCGCAGGATCATCACCATATTTTTCAACCGCATCGTTAAAAAATTGTCCTATAGTTGTAGAAATTTCGTAATCCAATTTAGTGGGGACTCCTTTTGGCCAGAATTTACCTGTGTAGAAAGGACGGTCTTCTTTCACCGGGAATTTTTCATAATATTTCATTTTTCAATTTTCTCCTAAATTAATTCCTTTTAAATCCTCTTTTCTCTGATATAAAAGACTGGAACGCGCAATATCGACAATAATTTCCTTTTTACAGCATCTGTCTGGAAGTAAATTAGCACTCCCCTAAGCATAAAAATCTTTCATTCTAGAAAAAATGAATTAAAAGAATTTCTTCTACAAACTTTAAAAATGTTACCTATACATCATATAGTTTATTGATGAAATTGATATAGAAATTTGTGAAAAAAAAAAGAAATCTATCATTGGATTACTGAAAAACGCCTAATGATAATTTTCAATTGCTAAAGCCATATCGCCTTTGGAGATCTTCTTTCGTTTTGAATGTTTCGCAAAAATTAAAGCTACTTCAGTCAATTTTCTTGATCGGGCTTCTAAATAATTCAACAACAATTCGACCGCATCTCTGGATACTATCTCAGCACCCGCTTTTTTCATTAGGGCTCTTAAAGGGCTCCATGCAAATATTCTACGTTTTTTTGCCATTTTAATCAATTTCTCTTAGATTTTTAAATTTAGGTTAAAAAAATTTAATGTAGATATTCTATTGCTAAACCCATGTCGCCTTTAGTAATCTTCTTACGTTTTGAGTGTTTTGCAAATTTTAAAGCCATTACAGTGAGTTTCTTGCTGCGATCTTCCAAGTAATAAAGAAGTCCTTCAACAGCTTCTCTACTAACGATTCTAGCGCCAGCAGTTTTCATTAGAGCTCTTAAAGGGCTCCATGCATATATTCTACGTTTTTTTGCCATTTTTTTTCATTCTCCGCTTATAATATAATTTAGTGAACAAAATTGTATTTTTTCATTTTTTAATATATCTAAACGAAAAAGCACAATCTAATTAAATAATGTTATTGTGGGTATTTAAAGGTTATGGGATTTTGGGGGAAATTTAGCGTTGAAATGGTTGGATCGGGGATTATATCGACAAAAACAACGGATCAAAAAAGTGAAATGTTGTGTTTTCCTTGCTTGGTGTTGAGAAAATTGGGGGAAAAATTCAAGATCAATTTAGGAAAATTAATATGAGCAAAAAATTGCATGTAATTTCTGAATTATTTGAATAATAATTAAAAATTGAAGATAACCAATTGAAATCACTCGAATTTTGCACAATAAATCCAAATAAACTCCACAAAACATGTTTTTAGTAATTAAAATTTTCACAATAGAACCTATTTTAAGACTACGAATTAAATTATATTATGGGAGAAATTCAAATAAATAGTTCAGATGCCAATGATGTGCTTCAATTAACTGGGAAAATTATCGATAAATTCGGGCCCCGACTTACAGGAGATCCGTCGACAAAGAAAACTGCAGATTACCTAAAGGATGAATTTGGAAAATATTGCGATTCCACGGAGGTGCAGGAATTTGATGTGCATCCAAAAACCTTTTTGGGGTGGATTAAATTGCTCACAGTACTTTATACAATTGGAATAATCTTATTTTGGTTAAATCTCCCTTTGATAGCGGCAATCGGGATCACTATTGGGATAATCATAATGGTTATGGAATTCTTTTTATATAAGGAGTTTGTAGATGTTTTTTGGAAGAAAAAGAAAGGGTATAACGTTATTGGGAAGATCGAGCCAAAGGGCGAGGTTAAGCAACAGATAATTATCAGCGGACATATCGACAGCGCATACATATTTAATTTTTTTGTGTATCAACCAAAACTTTACTCCTTAAGAATTTTAGGAGGTTTGGGGTTTGTATTTCTCATGTTCATTTGTTCTTGGGTATGGGTGATAATACAAGCAATTTCAGGGGCATCGCTAGCCATCGGATTTTCACTTACATTGAAGATACTATTTACAGTTTCAATAATTTTAGTAATTCAGCTTTATTTTTTTAGGGGTAAAAAGGGGACTCCAGGAGCAGGGGATAATTTAGTCTCAGTTTGTATAGCAGATAAAGTTGGGAAAAAATTTACTGATCTAAGAAAAAGTGGAAAAGGATTGGAAAATACTCGATTAGTAATTGCAGGTTGGGATGCTGAAGAATGTGGTTTAAGAGGAGCTCGTGCTTATGTTAAGAAGAATATTACAGAAATGAAGGCGATTCCAACCTATAATTTTAATATAGATTGTCCTTACCTTCTCAATGAACTTTTCTTCTTAACAACGGATATTAATTGTAGTGTGAAGCTGTCCGAAAATATGGCAACGGAATGCAAGGAGATATCAGAAAAACTGGGATATCCTGCTAAAATGAAACAAATCGAATTTTTAACAGGTGGAACCGATGCGGGAGAGTTTGGTAGGTTTGATATAGAGGCAACTTCATTAATTGCAATGCCTTGGGGCGGTAATGAGAGATATGACGCTTATCATACTCTGAAAGATGTTGTAAGTTCGATAGAACCAGAGGCTGTCGAGGCTGCATTGAAAATAGCTTGCGAGTACATTTCTAAGAAAGATATGGAGATTAGTTAGATTAAATTTACAACTAAAAAAAGAAAGGTTTATTCACCTTAACGGGAATTTTGTATGTGTCTAAAAAAATTTTTCTATGGATTCACCCGTTTCCTTTAAGAGTTTATTAAAAAATCAAGCATCTTCTATCCGTGACCTCAAGAATCCTCAAATTTATGGCAATTTAGCGGAAGAAATGAAAAGATTGATGAAAGAATCATTAAGCAAAAAAGGGGAAACCATAAAATTATGTCAAAGCTCCAGTCTTTCAACCAAAAAGATTTATAATATTTTGTTCATTGATTATCTGAACATAGGTTAAGATGACCACTGACGGAGTAATTCTCGGTCATTTTTTCTCTTTCTACTCAATTAATCATCATAACACTCCAATAATATCACCACCTCCATTATAACTAAACTGCCTCCTCCGTCCCATCATAACATCACCGCAGAACGAAGGAGCTGCTCCGAAGTGAGGTATCCTTAAAATCAGTTATCAATTGTCGGTTATCAGTTGAAATTTGGTTTTTAGGATATCCCCTACATCCAGTAGGCAAGCCTACTGATTCGGGTGTCCCTTTATGGGATTTATTATATAAAGGCGGATTATTTGATGGTATTGGTGTAGTTATTGAAGGTTGAAGGCATAATAGAAGAGTATAATGCTGTAAAGTTCACTATCCCTTACTGAAAATGGTTTGTGGTTTGGAAATGGCAATTTCTTGCTAATATATAGTGAACAAAACGTGTTTAAGGGATAATTGGGTTAATACATTGAAAAAGGATGAAAAAAATAACCAAAAAATAATCAGACGGCTTTCAATCTCGGGAATTCAGCAAGATAACCCTACAAATCAGCCATTAGATTGAGTAATCATACCTTTTTTTTACTTAATTTTTTTTTTTTCCTTAACATTAATTGCCTTTTCAGTATTATATAACAAAAAGCGCTTTGTGATACTAATGATTATTTGGGCATGGATTGATGCAATATTTTTCTGGATAATGGGTGTTTTATTATTCATTCATCTAGTAAAGTGGAAAAATAAAGAAAAGAAAAATAAAGATAAATATTCTGAGATTTTAGAAAGCATCCTCTTTATTTTAATCGGTTTTTATGTTCTAAATATGATACCAAATACATCCTTTGCCCAAAAATCATTTTATATCATACACATTATTAGTTTTTCAGTTTTAACGATTTTTTTTCTTGGATTGAATGTTCTTCCAAATTATTTTCGGGTTAAAAAAAATCCAGATTATCGAAAAGAAATAACTTATGCTAAATTTTTGAAAAGTTTAGATGAAAAATATACTTCTGAGAAAGAAAGAGAGAAAGTTGATAAATTTAAGGATTTAACCAGGAAATTATTGCATATAATACAGTTTTTTGGTGTATTGGGATTACATTTCATCAGCATTTATGTTGTTGGGAAAAATGATAATTGGGGCATCAGTTACTTAGAATTTAGAAATTTTATATATATTCTAATTTCGGGTTTTTTTTGGATAATGATCTTGACCGGGGATCTTACTAGAATTAATAATTGGAGATATCTTCCAAAATGGGGTATGGTTTGGTTTGAAAAATCCTTAGAACCAATTAAAGAAAGATGGACTTTAAATGCAGTTACTCCAATTTTACTTGCAAATTTAACCTGGATCCATCCAATTTTTCCAACACAAGTTCTTTTTTCTGCAGTTTGGGTGAGTTGCATTGGAGATGCCATCGCATCCATAATAGGAAAAAATTTTGGAAAAAAAAAACTTAAAATTGGATATTATCCGGAAAAAACACTTGAAGGGCTTATCACGGGAATATTAACTTCTTTTTCAGGTATTTTTTTAATTTTTATAATATTTCCAATTGGAGGATTGCCTATATATGCTATTTTCTTAATATCGTTTATGAGCGGGTTAGTTTTTGCATTATCCGATTTATTTATTAAAATATTTTGTGATAATTTAGTAAATGGTCTTCTCACTGGATTTTCTACTTGGATTTTAATACTTCTTTTCATTTGAACAGTGTTAAGAGCAAGATAGTTAAAAAGTAAAGAATTAAAAAATAAAAATTACTCTAATAAAATTATATTAAGTATTAAGGTGAAAAAATGATAATTTTAAAGAATATGAACAGTAATGAGTATCAAACTTATGTAAAAAACTCCTTAAATCGCTATATCAAGGATTTAAATTATGACGCAGAAAATTTTATCAAATTAACAGGAAAGCAACCAGAAGAATTTGCTATAGGGCAATTTAAAGAACTTCTTCCACAAGGACAACTTACTCCCAATCATATGTTCTTGAAAGTGATAGATATCGAAACAAAAGAGAAAGTAGGTTATGTTTGGTTCATTTATAGAGATGATCGAAATATATCTTTTATTGGCGATATTATAATAGATGAACTTCATCGTGGAAAAGGATATGGTTCCGATGTATTAAAAATGATTGAAAAAATAGCTAGAAATGATCATAAAACAGATAGCATTGCTTTGAATGTATTTAAGCATAATTCAAGAGCAAAGATGCTCTATGAAAGAAATGGTTATGAGGTTATTTCGCAATCTCCATTAGGTTATGATATGATAAAAAAACTTTGATAATATTGAAAAAGAATACTAAAATACTTCATTTTTCCGTTGGAAATATGTTTGAGGATGATTACATGAAGGACAATTTTTTGGAGCTTCTTTTCCATAATGAATATATCCACATTCAAGACATACCCACCAAATTTGCTCATCTTTTTTAAATACTGTTCCAGCTTCTAATTCTTTTAGGAGTTTTGTAAAGATTTCTTCGTGATGTTCTTCTGCCTTTGCAATAGCCCTAATTTGCACAGCAATTTTTGGAAATCCTTCTTCTTCAGCAATTTTAGCAAACCCTGGATAGAGTTCAGAGTTTTCAAAATGCTCACCTGCAATTGCAGCTTTAAGGTTTTCTGTTGTTGTATCGAAAACAGTAGGTACATGAACCTTATCAAGGTAAATTTCAATTTCTGGTTCATTTAATTCTTTTTGGAGTCGTTTATACATCCTAAAGAAATTTTTTCCATGGGTCTTTTCTTGCTTCGCAATTTCAAAAAATAAAGAAGCGATTTGTTCATACCCTTCCTTTTTTGCCACTTTACCATAAAAATCATATCGATTTCTGGCTTGAGATTCACCGACATAGGCTTGTAATACATTTAATAGAGTTTTTTTCATTTTTATTTCACCATTTTTACTTATTTTTAATTAGTTTGTTTTTTTTATTTTAAAAGCTTTGGTTATTTAATGACGGACAATGATCAATGGTGGAAAAAAACTACAATCTATCAAATATATCCTCGATCCTTCAAAGATAGCACAGGAAATGGAATTGGAGATTTACGAGGCATTATTTCAAAATTGGATTATATCAAAGATTTAAGTGTTGAAACAATCTGGTTTTCTCCATTTTATTCCAGCCCACAAGGTGATTTTGGATATGATATCTCAGATTACCAAAATATCGCTCCTGAATACGGGACAATGGAAGATTTTGATGATCTTGTTAAGAATATACACGATCGAAAAATGAAGATTGTATTGGATATGGTATTAAATCATACAAGTGATCAACATAATTGGTTTATCGAGTCAAGATCGAGCCGAGATAATCCCAAGAGAGATTGGTATGTATGGCGAGATGGTAAAAAACCAAATGGAAAGGCACCACCAAATAATTGGAAATCATTTGTAACTGGTAGTGGTTGGCATTACGATTCTAAAACAGATCAGTGGTATTGGGCTTCATTTTTACCTTTCCAGCCTGATCTTAACTACAGAAATCCAGAAGTTAAAAAATTTATGATGGATATGATTAGATTTTGGCTAAGAAAGGGTGTTGATGGATTTAGGCTTGATATTTTAGGTGCTGTTTATGAGGATCCAAAATTCCGTGATAATCCTCTTAGCTGGAAATTAATCCCTTCAGAAGATTCTATGGATATGCTATTTAGATCTTCAAAATATACTGTAAATTATCCAGATAATTTTGAATTCTCAAAGGATCTGCGAAAAGTCATTGATGAATTTCAAAATCCACAGCGATTTTTAATAGGTGAGGTTTCTGGATCGTTGGAAGAATTACGTACCTTTTGCGGTAAAGAATCACCTGATGGTTTAAATTTGGTATATTTATTCCAATCAATGGGAACTAAATTAAGCGCTAATAAATTTCGTAAATTAATACAGAAATTTGAAAAATATTTTCCAGATCCTTTTATTCCGACATGGGTTTTCTCAAATCATGATATTATTAGGCATATTTCACGTTTTAAAGAACAAAATGCAATTAAAAAAGCAAAACTTAACACAGCACTTCAATTAACTGTTAGAGGCGTTCCGACCATATATTATGGAGAAGAAATTGGTATGAGGCAGAATTTCCTACCTTTCGATAAATCTCTGGATGCTGTATCATATAATTTCAAAAAATACCCCAAACTAATCCGAAATTTGTTATTAAGAATAACTGATTATGCAATTAATAGGGATGGATGTCGCACACCAATGCAATGGAATAAGAATGAAACCGCAGGATTTTCTCCGAAACTAACCGATACATGGTTACCCATTAATCGGAACTATAAATCAATTAATGTAGAAAATTCCATTGATAATAAGGATTCATTGTTTTATTGCTATCAAAGGTTCCTTAAATTAAGGAAAAAAACACCTGCATTAAATTCGGGAAAGATAGATCTAATGGATCCAAAAACAATACCAAATGAAATCCTTGGATATACAAGATCAGCAATAATTGACGGAAATGAACAAAAAATTTATGTTTATCTAAATTTTGGAAGTAAAATCGCTTCTTTCCATAATCCTATTCCCAATTCTCATTTATTAGCTTCAACAACTATTTCAAGCCAGCCTTTAAATGGCCAAAATATAACTCTTCAACCATTTGAAGGCATTATTTTAGAGAAATGAGAAGTTATTTTTCTCTTTTTTTCAAAATTAACGAGCCTACTTCCACACCAAATCTTTCTGCAACGAAACTACATTTTGCCTTTAGTAGAAAGTAAAGATTTGAGTTCCCAATTTCAATATCATCTAAAGATTCGTAATTTCCTTGACCTTTAGAGAGAATTAAATCGGAACTCTTGAAAATTTCTTGAAATTCTTGATTAGTTTGTTCTAAAATTACTCCAGGGGAAGCAGATCCTTCAATAATTTTACAAATTTTAAATAATTCAATTTCTTCTGCTTCTTTTTTAGTTATGTCATTTATAGCTGGACCGCTGCGTATTGAATACACAAATTGCTTATTGGGGAATGTTTCAGTTAAGTATTCCAGCATCATTCGATCAAATACAGATTCTCCCGAATTATCCCCGATTATCAAAATTTTATTTGTATTTTTGAGATCTTTTACGAAATTATCAAAATCATTAACTCCAAGGTTATCCAAAGAGAAATTCATGATATCTTCTTCGAGGTCTATCTTATGAGGGGTCCCAAAATCAAATGTGTTTCCAATTATTGCAATAACTATTACGGTTAATAATGGATTTGGTGATTTGTTGATTATTTCTCTTAAAGTTGGAATAAATTTCAAAGCTTTTTGGATGTTTTTTTGTTTCATTTTTCTATAAGGATCATTTTCTCCCATAATCTCTGCAATTGATTGATATAAAGCCTGTCCATAGTATGGCATTTTCTTTTGATTCATTTGGGCTAGTTTAATCATGATTTTCTTTTGAATCTCGACGATTTCAGAATTGGATACCGAAGGTCGTAGTAAATGAAATGCTTTTTCAACTTGTCCTATCAAACATGCTAAACATTGAGGGTGTAGATCCATATCTTGTAATATACAAGGGAAAAAAAGAAGATATTGATAAATTGATAAAATTTAAATTTTTAAGCAGTCTCTTAAGTTATAGTTATAAATACATACAGTGTTTTTAACATGGTTACAACTGCGTCCGTCACAAATAATAATCAATTTTCTTGGGGATTTTGTTTAAAAAATCTCCCTCATGCAGTAGACACCATGTACATTATTATCGAATAAACGCTTTTCGTTCGATTCTTTCTGATACAACATTCATGACAGACGCAGAAACAGAATATTGAATTTTTCGGATTGAATCATTTTTCAAAAAGGTGTTCCAAGAGCTGTAGAGATGATTAGGTAATTAAGATTCTTTGAATATTTTCAAGTTATAATCTTTTAGTGATATTAAGATCAATCAGAACCCTCCAAACATCCAATAATTAACTTTAAATAAAGCGTCAACCTATAAGAACTTATAATTTATTATTATTCTTGGTGAAATCATTGAAAAAAAATATTATCATAGAAGATTGGAAGAAAACGATCCAAAACTTCAGCAGGTTCCTTGGAAATTTAAATACACCTGTAAATATGATGAATAACTCAGTGACTCCCGACTGCCCTGCTTTTGCATAATCAGGGAAGACTCGTTGAACCTTATTTGATTTCTTATTAAATGGTTCTTGCTGAATACTTCAAACTTTTAGATTTATTCAAAAACTTCTGTGTCCCCGCATTATAATAAAACGAAATTATAAACCAACGGTACAAATCCGTTCGGGGGCTACCCGAAATAAAAATAAAAAAACAAGGGATAAAAAAAAATGTCAAAAACTAAAATAGTTGAAAAAGAAATGGTAGACGTAGTTATGTCAGATGAAAAAAAAGCATTTCAAAGAAATATCCCGATATTATTTGCCCTAAATATACTAATGCGGATACATTTCTTTGGTTCAGTGATGATTCCATTCTTTCAAGACTGGGGTGGTTTAAGCTTCTCTGAAATAATGATCTTGGAGTCGATTTTCACAGGTGCAATATTTCTATTTGAGATACCAATGGGAACAATTGCAGATAAATTTGGTCGAAAATTATCCCTCAATCTGTCTTACATTACAAATACAGTCGCAGTATTAGTTTATGTGATGTATCCAAGATTTTACGTATTTGCAATTGGAGAGATTATATGGGCTTTGGCTTTAGCTTTAAATTCTGGAACAAACGAGGCAATTATCTACGATACCTTACTTGAATTAGGAAGAGAAAAGGAGTCTAAGAAAATATTTGCGCGTATGAGTAGTTATGGCTTAGTTGCTATGATGATAGGGACGATAACAGGAGGGTTAATCGCATCAGTTGGAGGTCTTAGAATTACAATGACACTATCTGCAATTCCATTAGTTCTCGCATTTGCCTTAAGTTTCTTCTTAAAAGAACCAAGTAAACATAAATTGTCCAAAAAAGAGTCACCTTTGAGAATTTTCCAGAAAGGTTGGAAAAACATAAAGGAAAATAAAGGATTGCGCGGTTTAATAGTGGATATGGTATTATTATCTGTAATTGCGTATTATGCAATATGGATCTGGCAACGACGATTGATGATATTAAACATAAATATATCATATTTCGGCCTAATTCATGCAGGAATGATGCTTATACAAGTCATAGTATTAAATCTGATAATCCCTATGGAGAAGCTATTTGGGTCAAAAAAGAGAGTAATATTATTTACAGGTGCTGGAATGGGAATCGGTTATATCTTATTCGGAATCTCAGATAATGTTATAATTACAATAGTTGGAATGTTAATCACTGTTGGGTTGGGTTTTTCGCGCCCCGTATTAATGAAAAATTATATGCAAAAACATATCCAATCCGAACAAAGAGCCACAACGCTTTCAACGGTTTCAATGATCAGGATGTTTGCTTTGATGATCTTAAATCCTGTCATTGGAATTCTTGTTGAGATGAATATGGTTGCAGTTCTGTTAGGATTGGGAATTGTTTCAGTTATCTGGTGCTTTTTTACCCCAGTATCTGAAGAATATTTACACGATTAAGCCTAATAATCCCGGTTTGGGTAAAGGTTTAATCTTTTTTTCCTTTTTTGGGAAATTTAATAGATATAAAATGTCAGGATATTTTTAAGTAGATTCATACTTTTATTATTATTCACATTTCTGTCTTCACAATAAATTCACAAACACTTAAAGGGAGAATTTGGCATAGATAGAATAATTGAAAGGTCTAAAGTCTAATCAATTATTTTTTGAAAAACAAACAAAATTATTGTGATATTTTATGAAAAAAAAAAAGATTGCACTCTGTGTAATTATTATTTTCTGCTTGAGGCTATCAAGTCCCTTTTCATCTGTTTCTGCTTTAGAATCTCCTATATTAGTTGAAGGTCATTATCAACGTGTCCCCGACCTTATGTTTGAGAATCATTTGATGGTAGATTCAATAGGTTTAAGTGTAATGGGAATTCATACATACGGGACACCCTCAATAACAGATCTTGTTGTGGTAGGTACAGATCGAAGTGCTGGAATGTATGCCGTTCAGGGATATTGGCCAAACATGACCAACCACCTCCCTT
Source organism: Promethearchaeum sp. (assembly GCA_030613185.1). GTDB lineage: Archaea > Asgardarchaeota > Lokiarchaeia > Sigyniarchaeales > Promethearchaeaceae > Promethearchaeum. The sequence goes on along the minus strand of JAUWMK010000035.1, from coordinate 2,955 downwards.
CTGATTATCATAGCGATAATAGCGGAATAAATGCAGCAGACATAGTCCGTGACATGGTTAAATTTCTCAACCCAAACAATGGAAATATGGAAATTATTTATGCTGAAGGAAACTCTGACGATAACGATGGCAAAATTGTTAAACAAGATTTTGTGAATCCTACGAAAAGCGATGGAGCACTTGTTCCAGAATGGACTGTAAACACTGAAGAACAAGTAATTGCTTTAACCTTAGGGAATTTTGATTCAGATCCTGCAGATTTAGAAGTAGCAGGATTATGCTTGGATGGGGATGTCTATGTAGTAAATAATATCCAATCTAGTTCACCCACTTATTGGAAACATGATATAGATGGGTGGACTTGGACAAGCTTTAGAAATGATCTAGTTAAAGCCCCTATAACCGAAATTGATGATTTAGATGGTATCAATCCCACACAACATGACATTGTGTTTGGGTGGAATACAAATGTGAGTGCAATTTCTACCAATACATCCAACAGGGTAATTTGGAATGTGGATGTTGGTGATGTAACTGATCTAGTTGCTGTCGATGATCAAAATTCTGATGGATTACAGGACGTAGTCGTAACCACCAAAAGTAAAATATTACTTCTTAATGGCGCTGATGGCACGACATTAGGTTCACTCGTCGATGCTGATGGATACTTCCGTGATGTTGAAGTGTATAATAGTACAGCGATAATAACTGGAAACGGTAATGGGAAAATAATAGTATGGGATATTAATACTATTTCTCCCACATTTGGTGATTCAATTCTTACTGCTGATTGGGGAGGCAGGGACATTAACGATTTACTCATTGTTGAGGATCTAGATGGTGATGGTATTAATGAAATCGCTGTTGGTGGAGATAGTATAGTAGGAGTTGTATATGGATCTAATTTAACGAAAATCTGGTCGAGATCACCATATGGATCTTCATGGAATGGTGGACCAATAGATGTATTCGATTTGGAATTATTAGATGATTTAAGCGGGGATGGATTTGGAGACTTAGCAGTTACGGGTTATTCAGACCATGGTGCCATCTTCGTATTTAGCACATATGGAGGATTACAATTCATTCCTGACCTTTCAGGTAATGGTTATGTGGATATTAATTGCACAGATGATAGAGACCATAATTTCCTGTTTACGGCAATAGCTTATCAATCTCAAGGCTTAACGGTGACTACCGAGATCAGTATTGATAATGGTACATGGACTGCTATGACTCAAAGTACTGGTACTTGGGAAACTGGAGTAACTTTCACGTATGAACAAGGTGGTTTTTCAAATGGTGAACACACTTTCAAATTTCGTTTTACCGATACAACGCCCGATGTTATTGAGACTAGTGACAAAACATTCCAAATAGGTAATTGCGAAGGTAATACTGAATTAGGTATACCGGGTGCAGGTATTGGGATGTTACTTGCAAGTATTGGATTGGGAATTACTGTGCTTTTACTCACAATCAAAAAACACAGACAATAAAATGCTAATAAATTTCTATGCTTGTTTATAGTTTAATTTTTTTCATGTGATGACAAGTTAATCTAGGTCACACATTTGTCTTTATTATTTCCGAAACATTCAAAACTAGTCCTTTCCTTTATTATTTAATGTATTCTGCAGCATCTTCTCCCGATTATTCGACACATTATCTTTGTTGGCCAGAAACAGTCTCTCGCGAATGTCTCCTTTGTGGAGCACCTATCAAATTTGCACATGCAGATAATGGAAAAAAAATCACCACATTAAATGGAATAATCCATCAAGTAGTGAATTATTATAAATGTACCAATAAAGCTTGTAAAAATTCTACACAATACTTTAATTCAAGCCAGAGGTATGATTTTGGAAAATCATATTTTGGGAAAGATGTTTTACAGTTTGTTGCAGATGAAATTTTCTTACTTGATCAAACTCCTCAACAAATTCATAAACGTTTAACTCTAAAATATCATTTAAAAATAAGTTTACGCACGATTCAACGGATGTATCGAGATTTATTATTAGTAAAAACTGAAAAAATAGATAAAAACACGGAAATGATTTTATCCCAATCACCTTCTATTCTTTTAGCTATAGATGGACAAGATCCTGATAAAGGACATAAAAGTTTATGGTTATTTACAGACCTTTTAACGAACCGAGCACTCCATACCTGTCTTGTTGATTCAATGCCCCATCAAAAGATTTATCAAGAAATTGAATATATTCATCAAAAATATCATAAAGATATAGTAGGATTTGTGTCAGATAAACAAAATAACCTTGTAAAATGTATGAAAACCTATTATCAAGACATTCCCCACCAGTTTTGTACATTTCATTTTTGTCAACAAATGTGGAAACATTTGGAACTCCTTGATGCACAACTCTTTGGAAAATTGAAAAAAACATTAACTAGAAGTTATATTCATAAATCTAGTTCGTCCAAATTAGTGAAATTTGAAAATCATGGAAAATGTCATATTAAAGACGTTTTTACTGAAATTGAAGAAGATTTTCAACAAATGATTCGTGTAAGATCAAAAAAATTCCAATTTTTAAGGAGGATATGGCTTTATCGAATGATATCTCGGTATTCAAGGAAGATGGATGAATATTCACTCCTTTTAGGGCAAGATCTTCGAATAGAAAAAATTTATCATTCCCTTCACAAAAATCTAAATAATGTTCTTCAGGAGACTCGTTCAATTTTTTTTGATGTTTTGTTTCTCTACGATTCTTTTAAGCTAATCTATCAAATTCTTTACGGAGAACTTCTTACACGTGCCGAAAAGCAACAAAATCTAGATAATATATACGGAAAATTATGGGGATATGCACAAACAAAAAGTATTCATGAGATAGATAAACTGAGAACATTACCGCTTCAATCGACCAATTCATTAGTGTCAATCGTCGGAGAATGGGTAAGACTTTGGAATTCTTATTTATCTGG
>JAUWMK010000383.1 GCA_030613185.1 Promethearchaeum sp. | reverse complement strand
TGCCCAGGCTTGACGCTTCCGTTTTGGCATACTTTTTCGCAATTTAGTGACCTTCTCCCCTTTGAATATTAGATTTCTCTTATATTCAATATTAGGATCATATTTTTGATTCGTTTTCAAACAGAAAAACACCTTTCTTGCCAACTTTGCGGCAATCTTGAACTTTAACTTTAACTTGGGCCTTTTGTCCTTTATGAATCTCTCACTGTAGCGCACCATGTCATTTCTAAGTCCAACCGTAGTGTTTTCTTTGGCTGTTCTTAATAATGATCCTGTAGCAACAATATATAAATTCTTTAAGTTATGATTGGAAAATTTATTGGGAGTGGCCTTTGAAACCACCTTTTCCTTTTCAGATTTCTCGCTTATATATCCACTGGTTCCTTCTCTCGGTGATATACCGCAGTAAGAAAGATAATGGGAAACCGAATGAAAACGCGTGATATCACCGCTTTCAAGAATAATCCCCGCTGCCGATAAAATTCCAAGCCCATTACATTCTTTCAGTAAAGATAATTTCTCTTTTAATATTACATTGTCATTAATTCTCCTCAATAATGCCGATTCCACCATCTCCAAATTCACCTCGGTCTGTCCCATCATACCGAACAATAGAAGTACATTTGCCTTAAACATCTTTGACATGTTAAAATTTAGCCAATTTATGTAGTTTTCCTTATTCTTTTTCACAATGTATTGATTCTTATGAATTTCCACTGCCTCTCCAAAGGTTCCAACCGATTCCAAAAAGGTTTGAATTATTTTCATCTCCCATTCTTTCTGAAAATTAAATTTATAGGTGAAACCCGCTGATGCGAATATCTTTCTACTTGCATTTTTAAGTCGAACGTATTCACGAATAATTTTTCTTCGTTGCCGTAATAATTCGCGTAAAGCAAATTCATCTTTAGTTGGAATATAGGTTTTTTTAATGAATTCATCGAGTTGTGCTACTTGTGCTATCCTAACTGCATCGGCTTTGTCGTTTTTTGATACCTTTGGCATATATTCCTTTAGAGTTAGGGCATTCATGGCAATAACGCGACTGTCCGGAAACATGTCTTGCAACTGCCAAACAATCGGAAAATGATATACTCCTGTTGTTTCCATCAAAAACAATGATATTTCAAACCCATATCGTTCCAATTCCGCTTTTAATAAGATAAATTCCTTGGGATTGTTATTTATTTTCAGTAATGGTCCCAAATATTTTTGCCTGTGATCTCTTTCGTTTCTACCGTAAATAGCAATCACATTTTTATGCAGATGAACTTCCACACCTGCCATCCATTCAATTTTACTCCATTCTTTCTGAGTTATAACCGAGTCATCCCAATATAGAGGTATAAATTTCGAGTTACCTTCAGGAATCATTGTCTTCACATGCTTAAGAAGATATTTTAAACCGTTATTAAACTTTCGACTTGTAAGCTCCTTTAAATCGGGACCTACTTTGTGCTTTACAATGATTTTCCCTGGAATGTGAATACTATCATTAGATCTTTTTTTTCCCATTTTTGTTGCACCTTGGTTATTTACATGCAGAGTTTACTCAAGCATGTATAGTAAAGTTAACGTCAAAAACTTTATTGTGTCCTGCACAAACCGAGTATTTCGGATTTTAACTGTTTACCTCCAATGCTTGGTTTTATAAAAAAAGATCAAATTTAATTGATCATTCTATTGAAAATCATTGTAATAAGACTTGAACACCTATTTAAATCATTGCAATGTGTTTTATTTTCAATACCATTATTGAATTCCACGTAATTCAATCTTACTCAACGTAGATATAAGAATTGCTTTGATCTAAATATTTTTAAGTTGACACACACAAAACTAGAATTGCTGTGTTCTAGTTTCGGTGTATGTTGATTTTTGCAATCAACGGACCACCTTCTTTTACTATTTAAACGGGAAGATATGGTGTTCCATTTTTAGTATTTCTTTTCCTATCTTTCAAACAGCTTAAAAACCCGTATTATTTTTAATAATTACATCGAACTCACATTCTATTAGCTGTATCTCTCCATTTCATAGCACCTCATACTGGAGTCAATAAGCTCATTGATTTTCTGTTATACCATCAATGGCTGCTCCTTAAAACTTTATAGAGTAGGGTTGATGTATTTTCTTCTTATTTTCAAGTTACATCACTTTAACTCTGTCCAAGGGCTCAAACTGATTGATAAAAAAATAGTGCGGTTTTTCCGCTTCATTCGTTCAATTCAGCGCTGAAATGGTAGTGACCATTAATAAGAAGAGTAAATTGAACCTTAGAATATTTCGTTTCCTTTTTTCATAAATCCAACTTTAAAGTTTTATTATATGTATTTATAGCAGAAATCTTTAGGCACAAAACATTATAATTAAGTGTATAAAAATTAAATAAATTTTTATAATAAATGCTCAAAAATTGGTAACAATGCCGGATATGGTTAGTGAAGCAGTAGTAATAATTTTAGATGCTTCTCGCTCAATGTATCGATCAGACTACAGCCCCAATCGCTTGGAAGCTTCTAAACAAGGGATTTTAAATTTCATTAGTTCTAGAATTGAAAATGAAGACGCTATGGGGGGAACAACTGCTTTCGCTTTTGTTGTAATTAAAGATAACCCAAAAATGATTTTTGATTTAAATGATGGTGCAAGATTTAATGAATTTCTAAAAGCACTTAATGAAATTAAATGTGGAGGGATAAATACTTTAGGCGAAGGCTTAGGAATGGCAATTAAAATATTAATTGAAGATATTAGGACTAATGGTGCACGAGTACCGCGCATTCTTCTTTTTTCTGATGGAAAATTTAAAACTCGTCAGATCGATCCAATGAAAATGGCAAAGTTAGCTCAGCAATTGACAATTCACATCGATACAGTCCGTGTTGGGGATGTAGAACCTTTCAATATAATGAAAAGAATATCAGAAAATACTGATGGAAAATTTTTTTATGCAAATAATATCCAAGGAATCCTAACAACAACATTGGATCTTGCTCAATCCAACTTTGAAGCACCCGGATCTTCGTATCAAAAAGGAAAAATTCTAATTCCGAATATGGTGCTAAAGAAAATTGCTAAACCACTCTTAACTGAAGCAGAAATGAATAAAGGTTCAAATGATCAAAAAGAAGTTTTAGCTAGGTTGAGAGGAACAAAACAATATGATAAATGTTCAATATGCTTCCAATCTAATGATCCGATATCAAGAACAGGCTTTAGAATCTCAGGTCGATTCTGTCCTAACTGTGCGATGCCAATGCATATGAGCTGTGCCAGCATGTGGGCAAAAAGTCAAGATAAATCTGGTGATGGAACAGTTTTCAGATGCGTTCACTGCCTATATCTTCTAAAACTTCCTGCATCTGTTCAAACTGCAGTTAGAATGCATACAGAGGTGAAGAGAAAAGGAACCAAGCGTCGAGAGATCCAAACATTTAATGTAACACCAATTTCTGTCCAAAGATTGGGAGATGTAGCACTATATTCCGCTTGTCCTGTATGTAACGGAATTTTTGAAGAAGATGAAACCGTTATCAAGTGTGGAAATCCTTCTTGTAAAGCAATTTATCATTTGAACCATTTTGATCAATTACCTAATCATACATGTAAATTATGCGGAAATAAATTAGTAAAACTATTTCCAGCAGAATGATATAATAAAAACCATAAAAAAGTATAAATGTTTTAGGCTCTAGTCCGATCTATTAATTTTTTTATTAGAGACGACAAAAATCTTAAATTCTCATGATTTTGGTTAACTATATCCCTTTTTTTCACTTTTGCTTATATCTACTCTTTGATAGATGCACAAAACTTGGTGAAAGCGGAATTTAAACATTTTTTTTTTGCCAGCATAATTTATAATCAATTTTGAAAAAGATTTGAAGTTTATTTCAGAGGTTAGAAGAAGTTTAATTATTAAAATAGGGAAAAATTCAAGAAGGATGTTTCATTAGAATAACTGCTAAAGGAAATTCTATAATAATTTCTTCCATGAGGAAAAAACGTATGAAACACCCTAAACTAAATAAATTCTCGAATGTATTAAAAAGTTCTTATTTAAGAAGCAATACAATCACTAAACCCAACTTAATTTTGGATGAGACATTCATAAAAAGAATCATAATTAACTTAAAATTAGATGATTCTTCATATAATCAAATTCAACGAACATTTAATCAAAATTTCGGTCTTACAGTGAATAAACAATTTATAGCGGATACTTTAAGAGAAGCTGGAGCCAGGGCACGGCATCTAAATGGAATATACGATGCCATGATTAAACCGCGGATTAAAATTCTTGAAATTGATGAAATATTTCAAGGACGATCGAATGTGTTCATAGGAACTGCGGATAAAAGATCTAGATATCTTTTACAATTCAAACCAATTAAAAATAGACAAATTACTGAATTAAAAAAGATTTTGACTCCGCTTTTAGAACATCTAGAGTGTCCTGAATTGATTGTTACAGATGGTCTGAAAGCCTATAAGAG
>JAUWMK010000009.1 GCA_030613185.1 Promethearchaeum sp. | reverse complement strand
ATGGGGTTATATCAAGAAAAAAATTCCAAAAAATCAAGCACAAGCAAAAATTATTGTATGTGCAGATAATTTCCACGGACGAACAATTACAATCGTAGGATTCAGCACAGACGTTCAACATGGCAGTTATTATGGTAATTTTGGACCATTCACACCCGGATTTGAAATTATTCCATATGGGGATGCTCAAGAATTAGAAGATCATATTATTGCCCTTGGACCAGAGAATGTCGCAGCATTTCTCTTTGAACCAATTCAAGGAGAAGCAGGAGTTAAAATCCCAAAAAGGGGATATTACAAAAAAGTTCGTGAAATATGTACGAAATATAATGTTTTAATGATTGCTGATGAAATTCAGTCCGGATTATGCCGAGCAGGAAAATTATTTGCAGTTGATCACGAAGATGTAAAACCCGATATGTTTTGCTTAGGAAAAGCACTTGGTGGCGGAATTTATCCCGTATCAGCAATAGTTACTACAAAAGAAGTTGTTGGTCCAGATGTGATCACCCCAGGTACTCATGGTTCGACATTTGGTGGAAATTCTGTTGCATGTGCTATTGCTTCTAAATCATTAGACATCTTAATTGGTGAAAAATTTGCTGAAAGAGCAGAAGAACTTGGAAAATACTTCCGAGAGGGATTGCGAAAAATTGCAGCTAAAAAGACTAAGTTACCAGTAGTTGATGTTCGGGGCCGAGGCTTATTAATAGCAATGGAATTTGATGGAAATGCCAGACAATTTGTTGAACAATTTAAAGAAAATGGTATTTTAGCCAAAGATACCCACCGCACAACTATTAGGTTTGCACCTCCATTAGTAATTACCAAAGAAGAAATAGACTGGGCTTTAGAACAAATAGAAAAAGTTGTTGTTGAGTAATTATTTTTCCTCTCAACCTATAATCACTAAATTTACATTATAGTCTCGCTCTATCTCTATTTGTATTTTTTTCGTTAATTCTTTTTCGTTCATAAATAAAATTGGAGCATTTTTTACAATCCCAGAAGCAATTGAAAAGCAATCTGAGAGGGCAATTGGATACTGACACTTCAATTCTCCTACAATTAAATGAAGTGAATCTATCTTAAGTATCTCAAACATTGATTTCATGTCATTAATCAGTACTGTTGCCTTTTTAACTCCATGTTTACGGCAGTAAATATAAAAAATTTCTGTTAAAGTTAGTTGATTGCATATAACCACTTTAGTAGATTTTTCTGAGAATATTAACTCATCCATAATTTGTGTGAATTTTTCATTCTCATTTTGTATATATGCTAATAAAACACCAGAATCAAAGACAAACTTCTGATGATTGCCCATAAACGTGGCTATTTCAGTTATTTTCATTATAATTTGCCCCATAAAAGGTAATATCTATGCAAATAGGGAGGATTTAAGCAAAATCTTTATGTTTCTCTTTTTGCCATTCTTTTAAGGTATTTTTTAAAAGGGAACCGCAATATTTCTGCATGGACAATCGATTTTTAAATTTAGGTTTCATAATTGAGGTAGAATTTTGCAATAATCGATGGATTATTTCATTATAAGAAACATTCCGACCTTCTAATTCCGATATTTTTAATTTTAACCGAAATAATTTATCTTTTATTTGAGAATCTACTTGAATTGTTGTAACCATTTGATATCATTTCCTATAGGTCTATAGTAACAATAGTTCTATAGGCATAAAATTCTTTCGTTTATACTAAGTTAAAAAGTCTTGCTGTTATACAATTAGTAAAAACCCAAATTAAAGAGTGAATGACATGGAAACAATTCAATTCAAGTAAAATTTGTTATTTGTTCGATAATTCTTCATATTTTTTTTCAAGATCATTATATTTCTTAATCAAGATTTCATGTTCATCTTGTAATTCAAGAATGAAACCAGTTAATTTTCCAATAATATCTTTTGAAGTATCTTTTGATAATATATTTGTGTCATCTTCATTTAGAAGAACTTCAACACCTCTAATATTTAATTGGGCATCAATGTAAATGGTAGTCAAAATATCTTTATCCTTATCTTCGATATTCTCACTATTTTCATATTTGTGTAGGAAAACATAGCTGAAGGGATATTTTGAACGATTTTTTGCAAAATCTGAGGGAAAATAGAGATCATGTGTTTTTTTACAAATAGAACAGCGATATATTTTCTTTATTTTATTTCCGTTATCTGGAGATTTAGTCATTGTTATTACCTTAAATATTCAGACTTATCCTAAAAATTTAATTACATAAGTTAAATTAAAAATAATCATGAGTGAAAGTAAATTACTGGAAAAAGTTGTAGAAACTCAGCGAAAATTAGCAACCCTAATTGGAGTAAGTGGTCATGAAGATGAAGTTAGGAATTTTATTTTTAATAAATTAAAGGAAAATGCTGATGAGGTATGGATTGATAGGATGGGAAATGTGCTTGGAATTAAAAAAGGAACAGATCCTAAAGGATTGAGAATAATGATTGATGCCCATATGGACGAAGTCGGACTTCTTATTAGTTATATTGAATCTAATGGATTTCTTCGATTTACGCCCCTTGGAGGTATTGATAAAAGACTTTATCCGGGTTCTGATATTAAAATCCAGACTAAATTTGGAAAAACTGTATCAGGTATTATTGGAATGAACCCACCTCACATTACCGATCCAAAACTAAGAGATATATCTCCCGAATTTTCGGACTTATTCATTGATATTGGAGCTAATAATAAGGACGAAGTAAAAAAAATGGGAATTATTGTTGGATCTAGAGCCGTAATGGACGGTCGATTTGAGTATAATCCAGATGTAGGAAGCGGATTTATGAGAGGTCGGGCTTTTGATGATCGAACAGGATGTAATGTTGCACTTCAAGTATCAATATTAATTAATGAAATGGAATCTATCCCGAATACGATTCTTTATAGTTTCACAGTTTGTGAAGAAGTCGGGGCTAGGGGTGCCTCAGCTGCTACTGAGGGATTAAAACCAGATATAGCAATCGCCCTTGAAAATACAATAGCTGCAGATGTTCCTGGTGTCCCTTTAAATAAACAGATTACAAGGTTAGAACATGGACCTGCCTTCTCAGTTGCAGATAGAGGGACCCTATACCACGAAAAACTTCTTGAGATCTTTAAATTACGGGCAGAAGAATTAGGATATGAATGGCAGTATAAAACACCTGCTTTTGGAGGAACAAATGCAGGTATATTTCATAAAATGCATAAAGGAATCCCCTCGGGATGCATCAGCGTGCCATCAAGATATATACATTCCCCAATTTCCATGATTAAAATCTCTGACATTCTAGCGACTATTAAAACTTTATTCGCAATCCTCACGAAACCTATAGAAATTTAACTTTCTTTTTTTATTTTATTTTATTAAAATTTTTGTAAGAGAGTCTTGAAAAACTTCTTTTGATCTGAATTACCTGATTGAGCTAAACGTTTTAGAATTAATTCAGGTGTCGACTTCGCAACCAAATTGAATTTTGGACTGCGATCAACGATTAATTGAAGATTTTCATCCAATCCAGATGCCTCAATTCCATCAATTCTAATATTTTTACGTTGTTCAGAATTTAATTCACGTTGTAATAGATCTACTAAATGAGTAACGAAGATACCAAAATTATTTGGATTTGTTAAGAACAATGAAAATATTCCAGAAATAACTTTTGATGCAGCATTAGGTTCTGTAATAGATTCTAGTTCATCAGCAAAAACAATCTTAAGTTTAGATGATTGTGCCATTTGAACTAATTGCAAAAGAGTTGTTTCAAAAGCACCAGCACTTAACTGACCATTTGATTTTTTAAAGAAATATATCTCATCAAATGGATGAAATTTAAAATGACCTAATGAAGGAAAACCCATTTGTGCGAGAATTATACTTTCACTACACGTAATTATACACATAGTTTTTCCTCCAGAATTACTCCCAGTAAGTAAATTTAGAGATGCTTTTGTAATATGATGGGAATAAGAATCTGAAATTTCACCCAATTGATAACTGATGGGGATAGGATTAGAAATATAAGTAATAGAAATTGAATTGGTATCTCCTGACATTGCTGCTTTCTGAAGACCTAAATTAATCATATCTTTACCAGAAAAACCATGATTTGTTTCATCTAAATCTGGAATAGCTAAATGATAATCAAAAGCAAAATGCCCGATCGTATAGAAAAAGTCAAATTCGAGTAGAATTTGGTGTAGTTTTAATAAATATTCTTGATTTTTACTCAAAACTTTTGCAATACCAACCATTGCAAAATATTTATGGGTGTTATATCGTGAATTAATTTTTTTTTCTAATGAATCGATTTCATGTTCGTTTAATTGAATGGGAAATTCGATTACTTCAGGTACTAGGTTTACAGTTATATCTCCATCAAGTCCTTTCAGTTTCAGTTGTTTTTCTAAGTTAGCTAATCCACTTTGAATATTTTCATTAATTAAATCATCAACTTCAGCTGGAATATAATTACGAACATTTTCAATTGTTAGATCAGTGCGTATTAAATCCAATATTTGTTTTCCTTGAATTTGTATTGATCTCTCACCGATCTCTTTTTTAATATTTTCATTTATTTTATTTTCAGTTTCAAGCACCAAAGAAGTGAACTCATTTGAAACTCTTCGGTATTCATCGAGTTCATCATTAATTCCAGGAACCATATCTCCAAAATCATCAAGAATCTTAGTTTTTTCTTTTAAATTTTTGATCGATTTAATATCAATCATCTCGAGAAATTTGGAAATTAAATAATTCTCTTTTAAATTTTTTAATATTACAATGATTTTGATCATTGATTGAATGAGGGATTTATTTAATGAAAAAAATCTAATAATCTTTTCAGGAATTAGCGATTCTGGTGAAAATTCTTTAGAGTTTAAAGAAATTAAATTCCCAAATACAGGTATTTCAGATGAATGATCTCCACAATATATAACAACATCAAAATTATCAGAAAAATCTTTAAAAAATGCATCTCTATTACTAATTTTATTCAAATTTACTAATTCAATCTTTATAAAAGCATTAATACCTTCATCCCGAAGATATGTTTCAAATTGTTTAGAATCGGTTATTATAATTCGATTGGTAATTTCATGAATGTCTTCTGTTCGTTTTAGATCATTCAAATTAGATAGTAACATAGATAACTCTTTTTCTTCTAAAATTTCACCATATTTTTTGTAAAATTCGATAGATTTTCCGAAATAATCTTGTCTTTCCTTAAGAAGAGAAAGTTTACTTGATGGCAATGGAAAATATAATTGTAATTTAAGTTTTGAATAATTAGTGTGAGTATATTCTGAAATAAGATCAATAATATTACTATAAATATCTCTAATATCTTGAGTTACTAAAATATCTTCTTTAACAATATTTTCATGAATCTGAAAATAATATTGTGAAAATTTCAGAGCTTGCTTATAAGAAATTCCAGGTACACAACCTACAGCACCTATTTTAATAGCATTTAAAGCATTTTCCTCTGTTAAATAGAATTCTTTAAGTCGTTCTTGAATTTTATTCCCTATTCCCGGAATTTTATCGAGTTTAATTAATGGAGAATTATCCTTTTTACCCAATAATTTCAGTTTATTGCTTATTGTGTGTAAAACCATTAAGTCAAATTAGTGTGTTTAAACCATTAAAAAAGAACACTATAAAGATTTACTAAAAATACAATTAAAAAAAAAATTAAATTTTAAATTCGACCTTCTAATATATTAGAAGCTACACCTAAAGCTTTATCATATAATTCTTGTGAAATTATTTTTAATTCTAAAGCTTTTTCAAGATATTTTTGATCAATTATTACACGTTCTCCGATCATGTTCTCAACCACATCAATCTCTAAATCTATATATCTAATTCCTTGATGAGACAATTCTATAGGTGTATTTATATTGTAATATCGCCCTTTTAATTCATTTTTTTTAGAATAATAAGTTGATATATAATACCAACTACCAACTGTATACTTCCCAATTGCATAATCCCCCATTTCAATCGGAGTATTTAAGCCATCATAAAGACCTCCTTCTCTTAAATTTCGTCTTAAAACAATAAGATTGGGCCTCCCTGAATCATATTCAACAGAATGAATACTCCCGGGAGCTAATTTAATTGTTTTTCCACTCAATTTTTGATGAAATATATTAAGGATATTTCTGGGTTTTAAAAAATCATTAAAATATTGCTTTAAATAATTCCCACTTATTTTCTCATTTGCCTTTTTATCTAAACCATACATTAGTTTTTCAGTAAATTTAATTAGATCGCTAGTCGTAAATTTAATTTCATTTTCTGCTAATTTTTTCTCATATGAAAATTTTACTTCATTATTTCTGTCATATTTTCGATATTCTTTAATTTTTGGGGCAGATTTTATAATGTGATGGTTTTCCATTGTAGGAAGTATTTGTTGTCTTAAATTATCGAAGGAATTCTTCATTTGACTAGGAAAAATGATATTTATTGAATGATAATTTGAAAAAATTTCACCTATTTTTTCAGGATATTTTGTAATGATGTTTTGAGTTATAATTAAATCTTCTTCTAATCTATCAACTTCTTCCAAGATTTCTTCTTCGCTAGCGAGAGCAGCAGCAGTTCTGAAGATAAAACCATATTTTTTGGTTCTTTGAATTTCTTTTCCGAGATCGAAAAGGAATTTCTTCTTTCTACCATTAATAATTTCTTTGCTGATAATAACTCGATCATTATAGGGAACAATTACAATCAAATCCCCAGGAATTGTAAAGAAGGAGCCTAAAGATGGTCGAATTACGCCGGAGTCTTCATGGGTGACTTGAAATATACCTTCCTTTGCATCTGGAATATAATGAGAATAATAGCCGATCGTGGTGCTATACTCACTTTCTTTTTCATGACCATTTGTATTGATATCCTCAGGGGCTAATCTAATATAAGAATAATTATTTTGGCGATTTGATTTAATTATTAAGCCCCGATAAATTGAATTTTTTTGAAATCGAGCATTGAATGTGATAAGGTTCGGGTTATGTGTTTGCCATAATGGAAATTCTTCAAAATTATCTTCTACTAGTTTTTCCCATACTGGTTTCTTAAACATGATACTTACACCTTGAAGATCTAATCTATCTCGAATTGAAATGTCTTTCGAATAACTATCTTTTGGGCGGAATGGGATTTTAAATCGAGTTTGAATATCTTTTGATGGGAAAATTATTGGATATCCGGCATCAATAAACATTTTCGTCAGTGCTGTGCTGTAAATTCCTCGAATGAATACATTTGGTTTTTTCATGGATATTCAACTTATTTTATTTCATTAATTTCTGATATTAGTTATTTGAATTCATTTAATGATAAATTTTACGTTTTTCGATTATATTGGAAAACACGAAGATTAAAAAAATAGCAAAATATTTCTTGATCAATGGGAAATATTGAGTATGAAGGAAAAAATTATGATTTTAACTGGCTTTCAATTGCAATTCTTATGATTGGGGCGCCTTTGATTGCTTATGGAATTTGGATCTCACACGATTGGATTTGGCTTCATGAAATATCGGCAAAAATGACTATTTGGATTTTAAATCTCTTGAGTGGTGCAGCAAACGAAGTTAGATTTGATGATAGTGATCCCACTCAACCATGGATAATCCATTTACCAGGAACGCCCGGAGACATTCACTTTGAAACATTATGCACAGGAATTCATGCAATTGCGATATTTGTGGGAGCCATTCTTTGTATACCGCATTCAGCAGATAAAGAAACAAGCAAGGATATTTGGAAAAGAAAAATCATCGCAATTTTAGTTACTTCTATTGTGTTTTATGTTGTCAATATTTTCAGAATGGTATTGCAATTATATTTATATCAGCGCGGAGCAGATTGGCTAGACATTCACTACCCAATCAGTGCGGCAAGCTCATTTATCGCAGTTGCATGCGTACTAATTATGCATAAATTTGTTCCAGAGTTTATAATGTCTTTGATCTGGATCGGTGATGAATTAAAAGCAATGATCAAAGGAACATCTGATCCTGAAGAAAATCTAGATGAAATTCCTTCTGAGATTTCTCAACAAGAAAAGGAAAAAAAGCAAGAAGAATTTTCACATAAATCTGATTATGATTAAAATTCCTATCTTATATACAATAATAAAAGATTTCTTATCCTATCAAGGAATTCTGGAAAGTTTTTTTCTAAATTTTTAATTGAATCTGGTTTCTTGGTATAAAATATATAGAAAAATGTGAAATCTTCAACAGAAAATCTTTTCAAAATTACAATATTTTTCTCTGAAAATTGATATCTTATAGAATCACTGGTTTTTTCATCAAAATCCTTGAATTGTTTTGCAAGAATTGCGAATTGTGGTGCTGCAATCTCAAAAATTTGCTTAGCGTCTAAAATTTGTTCAGGCCCCTTAACGTTAACCTGCTGGGCAGCAAGGACCAAGCCATTTTCATTAACTAATAATCCAGTTATGAATTCATTCTTAGCCAGAAAGCCCCAAAGTAGATGCTCAATCATTTCCCTATTTGGAGATAAATTGCGTAAACCATATGAAAAAGCATTTAAAACCGAATATATTGAAAATATGGAAGTATTAAAGAATTTATAAGGATGGTCTCCGACAATTTTTAGGTGTGCTTCCTTTATCTCAGCAATAGCATCTTTAACTTCAACTGTGCTAGCTACATCTTCATCAACTTTGGTAATTATAAAAATAATTGGAATTTTACTATCATATTCATGAATTTTTTCCATAACTTTGTTTAAAAATTCAAGGGATTCGTTGATTCTAGGGTTCATAACATCAATGAAATAGTAAATAACATCAGATTCAAATAAATAAATTTCAGAATTTTCTAATATGGCTTCCCTTAAATCTTTTTGACCCGGGATGTCCCATTTCATAATAGTTGTTCCTAAGAAATTCAAAGGTTCACTAATTGGTTCCGTACTTGGTAAAATCGTAGGTAACCCACTGAATTTCCTTTTAACTGTTAAGATAAAGCTAGTTTTCCCTGTGCTTTCCAAGCCCGTAAATAATATCTTTATTCTTCTCTTTTTAGTAATTGGACTAATTGGTTGGTTCTGAATTTTTTGAATTGCACCAAAAAAATCAATAAATTTCGTTAAAACAGCCTCCCAATATTCTTGTCCTTCAAGTTCTGAATAAATATTGTTATTTTTACATAAATCAATTAAATATTTTGTAAATTCCTTTGTTGGTTTTCTCAAACGATTAATCGAATCATATACAAAACTCCGCTTGTTTTCATGAACAAGCAATGAAAGTGATACTGGAATGAACCTTTTTCTTACTTCAGAAAAGAAATAAGTGAAATATGTGAGGGCAATACAATTAATATCAGGATATGGTAGAACTCCAAAGATATTTACATCCTCTAAATGGAGATTTTTCTCATCTTCAAAAGAATAATCCACAAGAAGCAAAGAAATACTTTTTACAGCAATTTGCATGAAATTTCTTTGTTCAAAATTGGATGCTATGTGATTTTCCATTACTGGAAATGAAAACGAAGAATCATTTGGAAATGGATAAAAGAAAACCGCCTCTGGCCCCATATCTCCATAAATTGAGAAGATCGCCCCCTTTACTAACAAATCATCAAAGGGGAATATTATATTTTTTTTCATTTTTTTCATTTAAATATCTTGATTAATAATAGATAAGTTTTAGGCAAAATAAAAAAAAAAATAAAAAAATCATATAACATATAAAAACTATTCATTTTAGAGATGAACTTACAATCAATTGTAAATAGATTTAGAAATTCAAGAAATATTCAAGAAAAAAGAAAATTGAAACCAATATTAGAAAATATTAGTAATTATGGCTATAAATCTTCACAAATCTATGCAAGCTATGGAGAAGATTCAGCAGCAATTCAATTAACCCCTACATCTAAGGATTTAATTCTTTTAACAACAGATGCACTTCTTCCTGTATTTATTGAAAAAACTCCATATGGGGCAGGTTTTTCCGCGATATATGTTGGAATCGATGATATTTTTGCTTGTGGTGGAACTCCTTTGGCTAGTAGCATAACCATTGCATATAATGATGAAAATGTTGGCAAGGAAATATTTAAAGGGGTATTAGATGCAACAAATGTTTTTAAAACACCTCTTATTCGCGGCCATACAACTACAGATTCACAATCTTTAGCAATCTCCTCCACAATTATCGGAACTACTACAGTTGATCATTTTTTATCAGCAAAAGGATCCAATCCCGGAGATTTCTTGGCGATTGTATGGGATCCGGATGGAAAATCATCACCAGTAAATAAAAATTATTGGAATACAATTACAATGAAAACCAGCGAGGAATTTTTCCATAAACGATCTTTTATATCTCCAGCGATTGAGAATAAATACATTACAGCATGTAAAGATATTTCAAATGGCGGAATTCTCGGGACCTTGTTTCAAATGATGCAATATGCAAAAAAAGGAGCAGAAATTGATTTAAAATTATTGGAATCACATATATTATCAGATAATTTACAATTTTCTACTGAAGAATTCATTTTTTTGTTTTTGACATCTGGATTTTTGATATCTGGCAAAAATGAAAAAAAAGATGAATTTATGGACTTAGTACAAAAAGCCAATATGAACATTTATGAACTCGGAAAAGTCCATGGAAATGATGAAATTCGGTTAAAATATGGAAAAGAAGAAAAAATTCTTTTGGAGGGTTATATATGAAGCAGTTTTCTGATTTTAAGGGAATTATAGGGGTTGTGGGTTCTGGTTCGGGAAAATTAAATGAAAAAATCTATGAAATTGCGGAGAAATTAGGATATTTGATTGCAAAAGAAAATTTCATTTTAGTTTGCGGAGGATTATATGGAATAATGGAACAGGTTTGTAAAGGAGCAAAATCCGCAGATGGATTCACAATTGGATTTATTCCCAGTTTGGATAAAAGAAATGCTAATCATTATGTAGATTTAATCATTCCAACTGGGATGGGTGAAGCGCGAAACTTAATCTTAGTATCGACAGCTGATGTAATTATCACAATCGCTGGAGATAGTGGAACTTTAAGCGAAATTGCGTTTGCATGGAAAATGTCCAAACCCATTATTTCATTAAGCTCTACTGGTGGATGGTCAACCAAATTAGCTGATAAGAAAATAGATAATAAAAGAAAAGATAAAATTTACAGCGCTCAAACACCCGAAGATGCGATAAAAATATTGAAAAATATCTTGAAAACTAATAATATTTAAAATTTCAACTTAAAATTCAAGAATTTAAAAAAAAAAATGTAGTGAAATAAATAATATAGGAAATGATCCCATGATTTTATATATCAGTTTTATTTTTCGTTTTATACCATTAAATTACCCAAAAAATATCTTTGATAATGAAATTTAATTTCAAATTAACTAATATTTAACAAAATTATTTGATTAGATTTTTCCAAAAAAATTTTGTCAATCGATAAATAAGGAATAGCAAATAATTTTTAGGGGAATGTTTACTACTAATTTATTGTGTGGGGGAAAAATTATATAATGCTTGACCAAAAAATACAACCAGAGCAAGGAATTCAACAAATTCCAGAGAAAAAAAAGAAAATAAAGTACGATCTCGAAAAAACACTTATTATTAAAAAGGATAGAACTCGGGAAATTTCAGAGAAGATATTATTCACAGGGCTCGATAACTCGGGAAAAACAAGCATTATTAAAGTCCTTCAAAAAGAAATTTCTCAAATAGCTATGCTAAAACCGACTAGACAAGCACAACGTAAGATCTTCGAGTATTTAGGGCGAGATATAAGCGAATGGGATCTTGGTGGCCAAGAAAAATATCGCATCGCTTACTTGAAGGAACCTACCAAGTATTTCGATAGATCCAACGTTTGTATATATGTTATCGATATTCAAGACAGAGAACGGATGGAAGAAGCGATCTCTTATTTCTCAGATGTTATAAAAGAGTTCAGAAAATTAGAGATTTCGCCGTTAATATACATATTTTTCCATAAATTTGATCCGACCTATGCAAAAAACGAGGGCATTCATTTAGAAGGCCTAATTTCACAGTTGAAAGATGAAATTCGTAACATTGTTGAAGAAGAGTTCAATGTTTCATATTCAAATACAACAATTTACGATTTATGGTCAATTATTTCATCATTTTCTGATCTATTACTTAAGATCTTTCCACAATCCGAGCTATTAGATAAAACAATTCAAGAATTTGCAGAATCTTTAGATGATTGTAACGCGATTTTAGTCCTAGATTCGAATTCTTTGGTAATAGGGCAATATTTCGAAAATGAAGAATCTAAGCAGATATTGACTAAATCAACACCATATTTTCTGACTTTAAATGATTCTTTAGAAGATGATGTTCAAGGCGAACAATCAATGATAATCGAGCGTGGTAACAAGCGATTTTTCACCGATCAATTCCGCATTAAACGAGCAACTGAACCGCTTTTTCTAATTATAATGACACCGAAGAAAGGGGAAAATCTTTTACGTGAAAGAATCGATTCGTTTATTACTTTACTTCAAGGAATTATCTAATAAATGCTCAATCGTAGGGTAATAATTATTTAATGCTGGGAATTACCATAATGATTAATGGGAGAGTTAATAAAATTGCAGAGAGCATTTGAGATATCTTTTTTTCACATCAATTTTTTTGAAAAACAATCTTTGATAATTTTACATATTTTAAAATATTTTTAATCGATTGAAAATTATTAAGAAATTCATTAAAATGGGCAAAATCTAAGATGGGAACACCATCAGCAATGAGATTTTCCTTCAAATTACTCGACACTAAAATGATTGAATAGATATGACAGCTTTTGAATTTTTGATTTGAAAAATGTAATTTTTTTAATAGACGCCCTGCAATTGTTGGATTTAGAATGAGGTGTTGGGCTCTCAGAAATTGTTCTTGAGCAGCTTTAATTAACGCTGATTCATTTGCTGTTTTTGAATTCCATCTTTTAGTATCAATAAATAAGATATCATTTCGCTCCCGAGCAAGAACATCAACTTCGTGGCGTTTCTTGTTAATTGTGAACCTGAATGTCCTGAAAGCATGATACCCATAATGATCCAGTGCAGAACTAATGAACTGTTCAAATTCCTGCCAAGTGAAAGCAGCAAGTAAATCTTCGGTTGAAAACTTTTCAGTTAAGTCTTTGATGCATTGGAAAATTGAGGGATATGTCTTTTCAAGTGGAATGTATGTGAATGTTTTATCTTTATGTCTGATAATATTGTGAGGTTGGAATTTTTGAAAATTTTTATACTTAGCATTATTTTGATTCTCTTCTTTATTATCTCGATATGAAAAATAATTTTTCCCAATTGATGGTTTCCCAATGTATAAGCTGGAAATACTATTATCTTGCAAAACATCCATACCAGAGTAATATTCTATAGGAAATCTCGAAGGTTTTTCACTATATTCGTATAAAATTATTAATTCCTTTTTTAACAACTCTAAATGATCTTTAGTATTTTTTATATCATCCAAAAGAATTCAAATAATAAAATGAAATAACGATTATTAAAGGGAGTAACATTGAAAACTTAGTAAATAAATAATAAATTAATCAATTAAATTAAAATAGTTTTTAGTTTTTTTAAAAGTAAAGAATTTTGAGGCTCATATTACATGATAGAATCGAAAGACATTTCCAATAATAAAGAATCATCAACTACCATAGTATTATCTGTATTTGAAAAAGAAGGCCCCATTCCAAAAGTGTGTGTACCCAATATTATATCTGAAGACAAACAAATGATTATTGCAATGAAATCTATCAGTTTACTTATGGGCGAACAAATATACCAAGGGGGAACTTTTTTCGATTCTGTAAAATATTTTGGAATTTTGCCATTCCCGGATTTAGCGCTCACAGGATTAACTTATTTCTTTCTGATCAAGGATGAAAATGCCCGTGGAAATGCCAAAGCAGCAACAATTTCCTTATTAATTGAAAATAAACGTTCTTATTTCCTTTATGAAAATACGAAACAACTCTCACTAATGCTTACTGAAACAGCGAAATTACTTGCTTTTGAAGTTGTTTCTCAAGAAAAATCAGATGATTTAATTAATTCTCTAGCCCAAAAAGTTGACAAATATGTTTCAGAAGTTAATACTCCTATAGAATTAATTAGAAAATTAAAAGTACTATTCGTTGGATTAGGAAATTCCGGAAAAACATCCTATCTACGAGCAATAAGACAAAAATTTAGTGAACTTACCGAAATTAGACCGACTAAAGGTGTAGAAAGATCCGAAATCACAGTATTAGGCCATCAGTTAAAAGAATGGGATCTTGGAGGACAAGAACGCTATCGCGCTTCGTATTTTAAAAACGCAGATCTCTACCTCTATGATACCAATCTGTTATTTTACTTCATCGATATTCGAGATGATAAGAGATTTGAAGAAAGTTTTGAATACTTCAGTAAACTTATAAAAGTACTGAGATCTTTTGATCAATTTCCACCTATTATTATAAATTTCCATAAAATGGACCCCGATATTTCAGACACACCTGAATTGAGAGACCAACTAGAGATTTTAAAGAAAAAATTCTCTGAAATATCTAAAGGATTTACAACTCTCTTCTTTAATACTTCCATATTTGAAGCTTATTCTTTAAATAAATCATTTTCCGAAGGGATTAATGCATTAAGTCCAAATAGGGAAATTTTCGCTGCCCAATTACAATGGTTTTCTTCAAAATTAAATGCACAAGCCATGCTCCTTCTAAATGAGAGTTCATTAATTCTAAGTGATTATGCTACAGATAAGAAAACAGAAATTGTTTCAGAGATTTCAGCACCGCATTTTCAAAATCTATTCAAGACTTTCACTGATTTTAAATTAATAACCCAAGATCAAGCAATTTGGAAAATGGAAGATTCTATGATCCTATTTAATAATTTTAACATTGATGACAATTCTCTTTATCTACTTACTCTAGCAAGAAATGAAGAAAATATTACTAAGAAATTTGAAAAAAACTTTCCTAAATTCAAAGAAAGAATCAAGGATTTAATTCAGACTTATCTATAGTTTTATCTATAGTATGTTTTTTTATTGCTTTTATTTTTTTTAATAGCAGCAATCCCAATTAGGGCAAATATTAGAAATGTTCCACCACCAATACCTAAAATTATAAACAAATTAGGAATTTCTATTGTGGGATCTTCTGATAAATTCACCTCAATACATTTAAAATCTAAAGTAAATGAAAAATCATTATAAGTCGAAGAATTAGCAAGTGCATAGTAAAATGGAAATTCGGGAATTCCTTCTTCACCAGAATCTAAAAGATCTAATGGCGGTTCTATTCCCAATCCATAATAACCTCCAACTGATGTAATTAAATGGACATAATCCATTTGATTTAGATATTCCAAAGCGTAATTTTCACTAGATGGATAAAGTCCATTTCCCCATGTTGGATCTGCGGACACCCATCCAATTTCCGGTATATAATATTGTACCCAAGCATGACCCGGAATATTATCTTCATCAGTTGAATAAGACCAAACATCCCCAACTTCTACATCAAATTTTGGTGTTTGTGAACTAATATCTCCATCAACTAACGCTATACCTAATACTTTTCTAGCAGGAATACCAATTGTCCTTAATAAGGCAACCATTAGAGATGAAAATTCGGAACAATCCCCTGATTTGGTCGAAAGTGCAGCAGATGCACCAATAGATTGAGGTAATACACTATATTGAAGATTTTTTACCACGTACAAATAGATCGCTTTGATCATTTCATTTAAGGAAGATATCCCATCGGTTACAGATAAAGCTGTATTGATAATATTAGTATCATTTGTTTCACAATAGGGTTGATAAGAAGTATAAAATTTGTACAGATCAGAACTTTTATTATAATTATCAAGTGTTATATTATCTGGGATCTCATATTTGATTCCTGAAGAAGTAATTTCATATTGGTATTGCAAATTAAATGAGTGATCTCCAGAAAGACCTTCCAATTCTTTGTAATAATAATCATATGAATTATTATATATATCATATTCATCCAAAGTATGATTTCTTACATTAGTAGGATTTATTTGAGAGATAATTTCACTATTTTGATTTGTAGTCCAATTTTCTAATCTTGCAACCCAAATTTCAAAAAAAGTTGGATGACTATAATATGATTCAAATTCTATTGTATAATTAAGCTCGTAGGTGAGAGAACTATTGGGATTAAAAAAAGTATCATTCCCGATAGAAAATGCACTTTGAGAAGTAATACTAATTAATAATGGTGAATACAGACTTAAAATGATAAATATAATTGCTTTGATTTTTTTCGATTGTATATGGCTCATTCAAAAATAATGTGTTTTTACGTTTGATATATTTTTTGATTCATTTTCAAAAGATATTCTGATAACCAATTATAAATAAGTCGGTTGGCAATAGCTTCTTGTGATTCACCAACTCTACATAATCGATGGTGAAACTGGATTATCAATTATTGAATATCTAGATTTCCCACAATCTAAAGAATTTAATGATTTCTTTCAAGTAATCAATGATATAATGGACGATATACGTTCTAATATTCAAGATAATGATAGTGGAACTCTATCAAATTTTTCACACATTTTAATGATCGATAAATTTAGTATAATAATACATTATTATCACCCTGCAAAAATCTTATTATGCTGCTTATCCGATGTTGATGATATTAAGGAAAAAATTCTCTCGGTTTTGGAAACTTTGGGCAGGAGATTTTGGCAAAAACATAGCCCGGATATAAGCAAATTTTTACAAACTAATAAAAAAGAAATTTTCAATTCGTTCATTATTGAAATTGAAATGCTAGTACGTGATGGTAAAATTGCAGAAAATTTACCAAAATTAATAGTTAATGAATCTACTATAAATAGATTATACAAGATGGAAATTATCTCTGAAAACGAACTGTCAATCGCAAAAATTTGCAGAGGTATATTGTCACCTCTTCAAATTTCCGAGAAAACAAATATTCCACATGAAAATGTAGCTGAAATTCTAAAAAAGCTAAAAAAAATAGATATAATTAAATCCCCATTAGTTTGAATCGCAAATTAAAATTAAGAGTACTATTCCCCAATAATCTGAGCTTGCCAACTTTTAACTAATTTTTGAGTTGATGTAATCAGTTTAGATAGTTCTTTAAAATCTTCATCTAAAAGTTTCGCAGGAGTGTCAATTCCTAAATCAGTTAATTTTTTCAAATATTTTGGTTCCATTCCTTCTAAATCTTCTAATTTAGATATTTTTGATTCTTTTGGTTCTGATTTGACTTTTTCTTTAACGAGTTTATCAACTGTTGTTGTTTTTGTTGCTTTGGCTTTTTTAGGTTTTTTCTGACCACCCATAGGTAAAGGATTTAATTTCATTTTTTTAAGGAGTTCAATATTAGCGGATTTTTCGCTTTTTCTTCGAACATCCACTTTAACATTATTATATTTAAGTAATTTAATACCTAAACCTGATTTTTTGATTTCCTTTAAACTAAAGTGAATAATTTGGTTCATGTCATTTTGAAAACTTCATTTAAAAAAAAATTTTTCATTTCTGAATTTCAATATGAATTATGAAATCATTAGAAAGACTCTATTTGTAATTATTACATACTATAGTTTTTATTTATGTACGTAAAGAATAAATTATGCTCCAAAATTCTTGGAAATATCTTCACATAGAAAACCAGATTGTAATCAATAAAATATCAAACATATATTCTAGTGAGAAAAAATTTATCAAAAAAGAAGGAAATATTGATGAAGGCAGAATTGGATTTAAATCCGTTCAGATTTCTGATGAAGTTTGGGGTGCCGATTCAGATATTACAATTGAATGGAATAAATTAGAGGATCCAAGTCATTATCACTTAGGGAAAATTGTTAGTGAATCTATTCAAAATTATGCTTTGATTAATGTCGTCACATCTAAAAAAGACCGTTTGTGGCATCTATCACATGAAATGATTATTTGGTATGGTAGCAGGCAACAGATGAATAGACGACGATTTTTTGTATCAAAGGTTATTCATGCTACATTTTTTTGTGAATTAACTCAAAGATTGTTCCATATTCATGCAAATTGTCTCGCTAATGCATATGATTATTATAAAGGAGCTATACTGGACTTCATAAATTCAATTCAATGCCATGCTAACTGAGAATTTCTAAAACTCGATTACAAAAACCCTAAAGAATTCATCGTGTTTTCAATATAGGTAACATATCTAGGAAAGAACCACGAAATAAACCACATCTCATTCTCTCTCAAATTCGATCGTTCTAATGCATTGTAGTAAGTTTTTCGGTATTTTGCATCGAGATCAAACAAAGGAAAATCTTCCCAAAAAAGAATATAATTCGTCAATAGCCGAGTAATTCGTCCATTCCCATCTTCAAAGGGATGGATGGAAACAAATCGAAGATGGAAAATTGCTGCTAAAAAAACAGGATTATATTCTTTTTTCATGGTATGAACCCATTTCATTAATTCTTTAAATAATAGATCCACCTCAAATCGTGAAGTTGGAGGGGTATATTCACTACCCCCGATAGAAATAGGGCCATTTCTAAATGATCCTGCATGATTAGGTTTGGTTAATTGGAATAATTGTTTGTGATATTTTAAAATGAGATCTAACGAAAATTTCTCTTTTTTTGAGATCATTTGTTCATATACTTGCATATGAGCTTTTGTTTCGATGACATCATTTACATCCGAATTTGCTGGGATCACCCCGTCTTCTAAAATCATTCTTGTATCTCCTTTCGAAAGACTGGATCCTTCAATTTTATTTGTATTATGGGTAAATCTGACCCCAAAAGATCGTAGGTTTTTTCTTTGTAAAAAATCAGAGATTTTTTTGTATTTAGAAGAATATATCATTTGTAAATTGTTTATTTTTTTTAGCCATCGATGTGCCACATAATCATAAATGAATTGTTCTTCATCTTTTTGGGCGGGTTTGACCTTTCCAATATATTTCTCGAAATTTTTAACCCCACCATCTCGGTATGTGTGAATTAGGTAATATAGACCTTTTTTTTGTGATGTGTGCAATGAAAATCACCCTTACAATTGGTATAAAATTTGAATATATTATAACAATGTAAGGGTGTTTTTAAAAACTTAACTCGTACCTTTGATATAAAATTTGAATATATTCAACAATCTCAACCATATTTACCAAAATGTTATGGAAAGCAAAAAAAGATAATAAACAAGTTAAATTTTTAATGGTGGGCTAAGGCCTCTCGGGTGAAACCTTTTTTTTTTATTTATATCGCAACTTTTCCAATGAAAAAAAAATTACTCTTATTTTTGCCTTTTCCCATTGTAGAATTTTGCAATCTTTCAAATTTTGACATCAATCGTCTGAATTCGACTACTCTAAACAAGTGATAAAAACGATCAATTTTCTTTTCTACTCCTTTTTGCGATATAGTCCATGGAACAATTACATCCCCTATCTCAAAATCTTTCTTTTCTTCAAAAGATCTATTTATTTGTTCTAAAAACTGCTTTATAAACTTCTTTTGATAAAAACGCCAAACAGTTATAGAAACAAGAGCCTTTCTTCTCCCAATCCTATTTATCTCCATTATGGTATTGTTACGTTCTTTTAAACTTTTTAAATGATGTAGAGATGCGACTGAGAAAATTCCATCAAAAGAAGAGTCTCTAAAGGGAAGAGAATTCATTTGAGCTTGAATTCTAATCGATTTTGAATGATTTTTTTTAAGCATTTCCCGTGATTCATCCAGATCAATTAGTTTCCTACAAAATTTTTGAAAAAAATCTGAATGTCTACCTGAACCGCATCCCAAATCTATAAAAATTAAAGGTAAATTTTCATCATGGGTATAATTTTGAACCCATTTGTATATCCAAGGTTCAATAATTTCTACGAAAGGTTTCCATTCTCTCGATCTTTTTTTAGCCCAATCTGATGCGATTTCGTCAAACATTCTCAAAATAAATTATCATTTAAAACATTTAAAACATTTAAAACAACATGGAAAATGGTGAAATTGACCTTCATCCTCCTTATCATTTCGAATGTGTGAAGTGCGGAAATTGTTGTTCAGATAAAAATACTATTGTAAATTTAACATATAGCGATATTTTAAGAATTCAGTGGGAAAAAAACTTAGATTTTCAAGGATTGTTGGATACTGTTGGATTTTATATATTTGATGAGCCAATTACCGATGAACAAAAAGAGAAAATGGTTCTTCCCCATATAGAAACCCAAAATGGACCCGCTTTTCTGGGATTAAGGAAAAATGATGATGGAACTTGTATCTTCTTAAATAAAAATAAAAAATGTCAAATTTACAAGGCACGACCAGATATTTGCAGGACTTTTCCGTTTCATTTTCATTCCATTCCACATGAAGATCAGATGGAGAAAATGAATGTAACCATTGAATATGCTGCTAAGGCAATAGAATTTTGCCAAGGAATCAAAAAATCCAGTCTAATAATTAATAATACCAAATGGATGATAATCGGAAAATTAACCTTGGAGAATATAATCAGAGATGCAATTTTCATAAAAAGATGGAATGAAGCAGTCAATTCTAACAAAGTTAAACCAATTGCTGAAAACTATCTTAAAATTATAACCGATTTTTCAAAATCTTCAAAATTACCACAAAAAGAGACTGGAAAGAATAAGATTTCATACAAACAAAGAATTAGAAAGAAGATTCCTAAATAAAAATTTCATTCTTCAAGATTTTTCTTATAGTTGTTAAGATCATTTCAAATTTTGATTAGAATTCATTCGGCGTAACTTCAAATAAAAAGGATTGAAATTTAAAATATTATGAATGTATTTTCCTTTCTATCTGAAACCGAGTTTTCAACCGGTAAACATGAGATGAATAATGTGATTTCATCACCAAATTTTAATGTAGTCAGGGTTTGTCTCCCTAAAGGATTAGATGTTGCCCCGCATACTGAACCAAATGCAACTTTTTTCTTAGTAATTGAAGGTTCTGGAATTTTCACTAAAGGGAATGAAACCACTGAATTGCACAAAAATAATTCCATTTTTATAAAGGCTGGAGAAATTCGTGGAATAAAATGTCTTGAAAATCTCGTGTTATTAGGTGTACGTGATCCTGACCCCAAGATTTAAGATGGTCTTTTTTTCTAATCTTTTTTAATCTCAATTAAACTCGATATTACATCTTGCGCGGTTTTAATAATTCTTTCAGTTTCGCTAAGATCAGTTTTGGATTCTCCAGTTAGTCTCATTATTGGTGTCGTTCCAGATTTTCTAACCAAAACCCAACCCTCGTCAAAACGTATATGAAGCCCATCAATTAAATTCGTGCGAGAATTATGGTATCCGGCCCTTTCTAGATCAGGTATGATTAATTTAGCAAATTTCTCGTAATCCTCATCTGTAAACATTCGATCATGAACCAAATGAAGCTCCCGCTGGATATAGGGGAATATTGGTATATCTTCAAATAATTCGCTGAATGATTTCTCATATTTTCCTAAGTACTGAAGTAAAATCGCTATGGCCATCAATGTATCAGGCCCTTGATGTCCAGAGAATTCTGGCCAAATGTATACCCCACAATTCTCACCACCCAAAAATGCTCCGAATTTTTGCATGGCAATGGATACGTTTATATCTCCAACTTTAGTTCTGTGGACTTTGACGCCCATGGGTTCCAAAATGTGCTCAATAACACCAGAAGAATTTACCGGTGTGACTACCGATAAATTATTTCTTGAAGATTTATCAGGATAATTTTTCTCAATGTATTCCCTAGCAATAAATGTGAGAACACGTATGGGTTCAACAATAACCCCATTTTCATTTACGAAAACAACTCGATCTGCATCTCCATCAAAGGCTATCCCAACATCAATTTCTTCGGAGAGTTTAATAAATTGACATAAATCGAAGAGATTTTTTTTACTTGGTTCTGAAAATCGACCAGGGAATGTGCCGTCCGGTTGGGAATTTAGAGTGATATATCTTAAACCCATGTGATTTATTAACATAGGACCGACGATTGATGCCGAACCATTTCCAGGATCGATAATATATTTGCGATTTCTTATAGCGTGATTTTGGTAGTTAGTTAAATGTAAAATTTTCCGGATGTGAGTATCATTAATTCTTTGGACTTCAGCAACTGAACCTTGCTCATTCCAAGGTTTGGAATTGAATGTTCTGTTTTGATATACTTTTTCAATTTCTTGTTCTTGCTCTGGACTAAAACCTAAACCGCCTTTGTTAAAGAGTTTTAGCCCGATGTATTCTGGAGGATTATGAGATGCAGTTATCATTACTCCACAATCAGCATTCAAGTAATCGATTGACATGCATAGTGTAGGTGTCGAAACAACCCCGATTGTAAAAACCTTACACCCACTTGACATTAGTCCACTGGTAATCGCAAGTTGAATTGCGAAGCTAGTTGTTCTCACATCTCGGCCAATAACAACTTTTTTATTCTTATCTAGCACTGTCCCCAAGGCCAATCCGAATCTTAAAGCCATAGATGGAGTAAAAGTTTTTTCAGATTTATCATAACTAGAATAAATTTTACGAATTCCACAAGTTCCAAACATTATAGTCCCTTTTTTTTGTTAAAAAAAAAAATTTGTTAAGATATTAAATGCAATTATTTGATCTTGAAAAAACTACGCTTTTTATTTACTAAAAATAAATAATGATAAAACTATATTAAAATGATCGCCATTAAATTGCAAATTATCAATATTATTGGTGCAACAAATGAAATTTTTTTAATCTTCTTTTTTTCCTGAGTTTCACCATTGGATTGAATTGGTTTCTGAAAATATGTTTTATGGATTACATTACTTGCTAAAATCATAAGGATACATTCGAAATAAATAATGAGAATCATAATTACCCAAAATTCTGCAAAAAATACAGATGATGAAGGTAATTCGAAATTAATTGAATTAAAAATATCCAAAAAGAATTCAAAACCTAAAAATCCTGGAAAAGCATAAAATAAAGGAATAAACAACATTACAAGGGCAAAAAAGAGATTATGATAGATTTTTCCTCTTAAACTTTCAAGAGTCCATTCAGTTTTTAATTCTTCAGCTATTTTTAGTTGAATAATTTCTATTAAAATCGATTTTGTGAATACTGATAATAAGAAGAAAATTTTAATGGATCTAAAAATAAACACATGATCATTGATAATTGGAAGTCGAATCAAACCCCCTAATAGTAAAAATATATTGAATTCAACTGCAGAAAGTAATCCAATTATATTTTTTATTGATTTATTGGAAACTCGACTTAAACCAAAAATTTCAATAATTAATTGTATACTATATATACTTAATCCAATGCTGCCAATTATAAATAAGAAATGGGCAATTATATTATTATCAAAGGAAATTAGTAATGAAATCTTCAATACCATTAAACTGACTACAGGTATAAAGATAGAACTCATTAGATATAGATGAATCGGGTTTGATTTCATGAAAACATTTTTTAAACTAAGATTTGATAGAGGTATAAACAAACACAAACCACCAAATCCAAGTAGATAACCTAGAAAAATAATTATTTGCGTAAAAATTGAACTGTTACCCATTTCTTGAATTAGTTTATTAAGATCTAATGATTTAAAAGCAATTTGGGTAAAAAGATTTGTTAAAATTAAAACTACAGAGAATATGGCAATTAAAAAAATACTAGATTTAGATATTTTCTTTTCAATTGCATCAAAATAGAATAAAAATTCTAAAGAAATTGAAGCCAATATGAAAAAAGAAGAAATAACCAATAGGTTTTCAGATAGAAAAAGTCCCATAATGGATCCAGTAAATAACAAATAAAAACTAATAAAGAATTCCTTTGAATGAATGCGAGGGAGCATTTGGTAAAATCTAAAATAAATTACAAGAGATATACTCAAAATAATACCTTGCATCCAATATGAGAAATATGGGCTGATTAATAATAAATATAATAGAAAATTTGACTGATTAGAAGAACCATTAATTGGTAATTCAATTGGAGAATTGAGCAAGATAATATTAATTATTAAAGCTATAAGAAGACTACAAAATGCTAAAATTGATTTTGTTTTAATTTTTATGGGAGAACCAATTAAAAATATAGCCATCACAAATATAATTAAGAAAGGAGCCAGAGTCAAGAGAATATTTACCATTTGATCACATTTTTTTTTTATTACCATTACTTTGTACTTCTAATTCAGGTGGATTATCAAAATTTTCCCAGATCTGCGATTCTTTATCAACAAAAATCTGGTCTATATCGGTTTTAATAATATTTAATGTAAACTTATTGAAGAAGATTAAAATTATTACAAATATAAAAATTAAAAATGTAATCCACTCAAATGGGGACGGTATGACCATTGCCCCAATTAAATCCATTAATAGAATTATTAGATAAATATAGAGTAATTTGTATTTTAATTTAGTTTTCCGATAAGTCATCAAAAAAATAAACGCCAATAAAACAATAACAATTCCATATATAACGTAATCATGCATTTTCTATATGATAATATGGGTTGTTTTTGTTTTAAATAATTGTTATTTTCAAAAAAATTATTAGAATCAAAAACTAAGGGGATCATATCATGAAATCGGACAATTTTTATAATTTCATTATTGTTGGAGCTGGCACGGCGGGATTAACTGCTGCAATAACTGCAGCGAGAAAAGGGCATTCTGTAGTTGTATTAGAAAAAGGAGCCATTGCTGGTCCAAAACCAAGAGGAGAAAGTATGGCTCACTATCCTTTATTAGATGAAATCTTAGGTGAAGGATATTTACAGTCAATAGCAGAAGTAAAACCATCACACAGAGTTTATCATAGTCCAGGAGATATAAAACCAGCGGGTAATATAGACATGAAAGTTCCTTATTACTTCTTTGAATGGCGCACTTTAATAGATCGTATGGTTGAAATTGCCAAAAATCTTGGAGTTACATTTCTATTTAATAGCGAAGTTCTCAAACCAATTAAAGAAAAAAACATCTGTAAGGGTGTTGAATATCGAAATTTGAGCGGAGAAAAGCAAAATATCTTTGGAAATGTGGTATTGGCTTGTGATGGTTATTCAAGTACCATCGGTTCTTATTATAATATTGATTACTCAAAGATAAATTGCCCAATTGTCAAATTTCTAGGAAATAATGCAAATATAGATATTGAAAAAGTTTCTTCTCCTCAATTGTATTTCATTGGGAACGGTGATCTCGATTATACACCTGGTTTTCCCCCATCTATTGCGTATGTATTTCCAATTGGAGGAAAAAAAATCGAAGCTGGATTAATGCTCAGAATGACAAAAGCTTTTGATATGAAATCAGTAAAAATTCCAAGCGAAGAAGAAATTATGGATGTATGGAAAAATTTGAAAATAAACTATCCGGGATTCAGCAATTTCTTCACAGGAATTAAAACTGAATATGAAGAATTAACTGTAATGCCTAATGCGGGTTTAGTAGATAATTTCATCTTAGGAAATGGGGGAGCAATTCTTGTTGGCGATAGTGCAGGATTTATTGATGCAAACGGATCATCTGGACTTTATTTTGGGATGAAAATGGCAAAAGTTTGGGTAGATTTGATCTCTGAATTACTCATTAATAATCAATTCGATTGGACAATGCAAAATCGGAAATATTTAACTAAACAATTTAAAACATCAAAAATCTATAAAACAATTAATAGTTCCTATAAACTCATCGGACTTTTTGAATGGATGATTTTTAAGAAGCTAAGAACTGGTCAACGAATTAATAGATTCTGGAAATTAATCATGTGGTTGTTACAAGTTGCAAGTTAGAACTTAATTTTTTTTTATCATAAAAAGATCTAACATCATCTTGGTATAGATAAAAAACTGCAAACAAAGGATATATAAACACCAATAAAAACGATAACATCAGCGCTGTTATTATTCGAGCTGATTTTTGTTTAAAAAATAACCCTACTCCTCCATATAAAGCACAGATTGCCAAAATCAAAACAAAAATACCAAGAAATATTACTCCATTCTCATTAACTTTAAAGAATTCTTCAAAAATTACCGAGTTTG
Source organism: Promethearchaeum sp. (assembly GCA_030613185.1). GTDB lineage: Archaea > Asgardarchaeota > Lokiarchaeia > Sigyniarchaeales > Promethearchaeaceae > Promethearchaeum. The sequence goes on along the minus strand of JAUWMK010000009.1, from coordinate 2,273 downwards.
TGAAACACAAAACTCCCCATGTAATAAGTACTCCAGATATTAGTAAAGTAAATATAGATATGATTAATAATCCACGTTTTATTTGCTTTTCAGTCAAAATTTTTGTTTTAATGCTTTCAGGATCTTGTTTGAACACGCTATTTGCTACATAAAATAATAGAAATAAAGGCATGAAAATAAAAATTAGTGCAAAAAATATAACTCCTATATCAAATTCTTCGCCAGCTAAATCATCTCCCAGAAGAAGAATTGATACAATAACAATGATAATGTAACTGGAGTAAAATATTAGCATATCCTTTAAATTCCTATTAAAGAAGAGAAATATGAGAAAGGACATAAAAATAAGCATTAAGTACCCCAATAAATGAACTGCTCCTGAATCGATTCCAAATCCCATTCCATATTCTTGAATCTCATATAATGTCGGCTTAAACACATCTTCAATGAATTTGAACTTTAGGTTAGATCTGAAAATTGTATCTGAAACCGTATGCATAATCCCTCCTGAAACCATTAATAGATAGGCATTTCGCCAATTCAAAACCTTTTGTTTATCATCGATAATACAAAATTTACGATTTTCAAATTTGATTGAAAATCTAGAAATATATGAGTAGAAAAAAGCCATGGGAAGTGCCCAGAAAAGATATGGGACAAGATAATGAAAATCAATGGGCAAAAAAAAATAAGCTTGAGCGGAATCTGGGCCGATCCAATTATTTAAAACAAAAATAACAGCGACCTTATAATTAAATTTTTCTTTATTAAAATAATATATTGGGATAATAATACTCATAGCGATGACAAAATGACCGAAGAATGGCATGATTTAAGTTGATTTTTTAAGAATATATAATTTCATCCATCTTCAAATTATTTTTTTGATTTTGAAGAAAAAAATTGCGGATGGTTTCGTGCGTAATAATAAATAAACTCTTGAGCATAACCGGCCCATTTACCGAATAGGGATGACCCTAATTCTCTAATATTCTTCTTTGAAATCTTTTTTCCATCATTATAAAACTTGATCATAAATTTTTCCATCCATGTATCAACCGGAAAATGAGAAATATCACCGTAAGCAAATAATTGAATGCAATCTGCTACTTTTTGTCCAATCCCTTCAATATTTTGCAGTTTTTGATTAAAAATTTCAGAATCTAAAACAGGTTCACCTAAAAAAATCGGATAATTTTTAATGAAATTGCGCAAATATTTTGCACGATATCCGAATCCTAAATCCCGAAATTCTTCTTCAGTGACATTAATCAAATCAGAACGAGAAGGAAATAGAAAAAACTCTTGATCTTCAAAAATAACAGATTTTCCGTATAATTTTCCAAGATCTTTCAAATTTCTTTTAATTCTTGGAATATTTGAACATTGAGATAATATATATGAAATAGAACATTCAAAATTATCTTGATTTAATAGGTGTAGCCCATTTGAATAATTTACAACCTTTTTCATTAGATCATCGATATTTATGGATTTTTGCATGTCTAAATAATTATCATTTGTTCGAAAAAAGGAATTTACAATTTTCTCTAAATTTGAATTTTTATTAGAAGAAATAATAAGAGTGTGTGGATCTTTCTGGGTAATTTTAATAATTCTATCCTCTAATGCACCAAAGTATGTTTTTCCAGAATCATTTGATTCAAATCGAAATATCTGGCCGCATTCAAATGTTTTAACCGCATCAAAAATTTCAAAAAAAAAAAGTTCGACCACAATTAATTATTAAACATATAACATTTCAAGTTTTTAAAAATTCAAACCTTATTTTATTTGTTGATCAAAAAAATGGTAAATGTACTGTTAATTGGAAACGGTGCAAGAGAACATGCATTAGGAGAAGCTCTTGTACGAGGAGGAGCAACTTTAACAGCCTATATGGCAAAGATGAATCCTGGAATTGCCAAACTCTGTAATAATAATGTTAAAATAGGAAATTTGGATAATTTTCTAAACATTGCAAATTTTGGAAAAAAAAATGAAGTTAATTTTGCAGTTGCAGGACCAGAAGCACCTTTAGCAATGGGACTCACAAATGCACTACAAGCCCATGGTATTCTTACAGTTGGACCCACAATTGAATGCGCACAACTTGAAAGTTCGAAGATTTTTACAAGATCACTACTGAAAAAATATAAGATCGAATCAAACATTAATTTTAAAAATTTTTCAGATAATTCAGGGATCCCAGAATTCATTAAAGAAATTGGGATGGAAAACGTTGTTATTAAACCTGATGGATTAACTGGGGG
>JAUWMK010000145.1 GCA_030613185.1 Promethearchaeum sp. | reverse complement strand
ATTTTTTTCACAATAATTTTTTAGTCTTTCTGTTTGGCGATCTAATCATCCGATCTTTTTTTGGCGATAAGAAGAAACACGGGCATATAGATAAGTTATTTTTGTTGATTTTTTTCTCTGTTCCTTTTGTGTGAATTCTTCCTCTCCCAATCCTAAAAAAGATAATAAAGACTCTTTGGAATACCACCGCTGATTACCATGGGTTCTTTTCGCTTTGAGTTTTCCCGATTTATCCCACATTCTAAGGGTTGGGGTGCTGATACGGAGAAAACGGGCGGCTTCGGAGATGCGAAACATATTAAGCAAAATTTTAAAAGGAATTAAAAAATGTTTGTATCATGATCGGATATGAGCAAGTTTTTTGGAGCTGCTAGCTATTGTGGATAGGCTGAATTTATTAAAAATTATTGAAAATTCATTATATTCTCTTATTTCATATTCCGCCCAAACAGTTACCAAAAGAACAATCAACGAAATAGAAAAAATGCTGGAAAATGAAAAGAAGAATGAAATCGCACACTCCCAATTAGAATTGATGCTTGAAAACATACTTTACGGTAAAAAAAATCAAATTCCAGTTTGTCAAGATACCGGACTTATTAATATTTTTATTCAATTGGGTGAAAATTTCCCAATTATTTCAGATTTCAAAAAAACAATAATTAAAATTTTAGCTCAGCTTACAAACGATTCTAAACTTCGCGCAAACACAGTGGATCCTATTAAATTTCACAATCCCGGAGATAATTCGGGTTTAAACACACCTCCAATATATTTGGAATTAATCCCCAATAGAGATGATTTAATTATTACTATTCTTAATAAAGGGGGAGGGTGTGAAAATATTTCAGCTCTCTATATGTTAAATCCTGCTACCGGGTTTGAAGATTTTATTCCACTAATCCTAAATGAAATAAAAAATGCTGGTGGAAAACCATGTCCACCGATTATTGTAGGGATTGGAATTGGAGGAGATTCTGTAAAAAGTATGTATTTAGCGAAAAAAGCATTACTTCGACCTATTGGAACAAGAAATAGGAGAGAAGAAGTTTCAGCTTTAGAAAAGAACCTATTAAATCAGATTAATGCACTTGATATTGGAGTTATGGGGTTGGGAGGTCATTCTAATTGTATTGATGTGCATATTGAATGGGCTATGAGACATCCTGCTTCTTATCCTGTGGGTTTAGTCGTTGAATGTTATTCACATCGAACAATTTCGGGGCGCATTTCTAAAGAAGGTGGGTTTTTTATGGGATATTTGGATTTAAATTACAATTTTGTTAAAAATGAGGATGGAGTCTGAATAAATTTGAAAGGTAATCTTCACAAACATATTTCACTTCCAACTTCAAAGAAAATCGTATATGAGCTTAAAATAGGGGATATTGTTTATATTTCTGGCCTAATTTGCACAGGTAGGGATCAAGTGCACAAAAAAATAATTAATTTAATCAAAGATGGTAAACCTCTTCCAAAAAATTTTGAAAACCTTAAAAATTCTGCTATTTATCATATGGGGCCCATAGTTAAAACGAATTCTGATGGAACTTTTCAAATTATTAGTGGAGGGCCTACTACGTCTGCAAGAATGAATCCTTTCCAAACTGATGTATGTAAAAATCTAAATATTTTATTTGTTATTGGAAAAGGTGGGATGCAAGGTGTCAACTGGAATGAATTACCTGCAGTTTATTTGCAATTTCCTGGAGGTGCGGGGGCAATCGTATCAAAATTTATAAAAAAAGTAGTTTCAGTTGAGTGGAAAGAGCTTGGCCCTGAAGCTGCTTGGTTCTTGGAAGTTAAAAATTTTGGTCCTTTAATTGTCGCAATCGATACCAATGGTGGCAACTTATACGAGCACTAATTTATTTAAGATTTACTTATTTATATTATGGATAAATTTCCTCCCGGAAAACTCCCAATTTCTGTAATGAATAAAATCATTGAGAAATATTTAAAACCTGATTTGAAACTTGAATCTGGTTGTAGAGTCATTTTTGGACCCCATGCAGGCCAAGATGTAGCAGTTATTGATATGGGAGATAAGTATTTAGTCACTAAATCGGATCCTATAACATTTACTTCAGATTCAATTGGATCTTACGTAGTTAATATCAATGCAAATGATATTGTTACATCTGGAGCTAAACCGATAGGATTCCAACCAACCGTTCTTCTCCCAGAAAATAAAACGGATGAGGCTCTTGTAGATAAAATATTCTCAGATATGAGAGCTACGTGTGATAATTATGGTATTACGATTACTGGGGGCCATACAGAGATAACTATAGGGTTGGATCGCCCAATAATATGTGGTATGATGTGGGGGGAAGTTAAAAAAGAAGATTTGGTAACTACATTCGGAGGGAAACCGGGAGATGCATTGATCCTTACCAAGGGAATTGCAATTGAGGGTGCTTATATTATTTCAAAAGAAAAAGAAGCCGATCTGATTCAAAATAATATTAATCTACAACTTATTAGAAATTGTCAAAATCTCCTAAATTCTCCTGGAATAAGTATCGTTAAAGAAGCTCAATTGATTCATAGTAATTTTACTGTTCATGCAATGCATGATCCGACTGAAGGGGGATTTGCAATGGGGTTAGTTGAAATGGCACAAAATAGTAATTGCGGGGCAAAAATTGAATATGATGCAATTCCATTAATTTTAGGAACAGAAGAATTTTGTAATCTTTATGGATTGGACCCATTTGGGTTAATTGCATCTGGGGCTCTTCTTATGGCTGTTCCTAAAGAAAATGCGGCCGATATAGTTTCATTTTTAGAAAAAAATGATATCCATGCAGCAGAAATTGGTATTTTAACGGAAAAGCCAGAAGTATTTTCTGTAAAATATAGTTCAGGGGAAATAAAACCATTAAAATACTCTCCAATTGATGAAATTACAAGAATTTTTTAAAGTTTTAAAATTAGCTGCTAAATTTAATTACAAAAGGAAAAACATTTTTTATATTGGGTTTTGAAAGCATTAATTCGATTTTATCACCATTTTTTAAATGTATTCTCCCTTTTCCTTTAATCTGTGTACGATTGAGCCAAGTTCCCCAACGACTTTCTTTATCTTCAATATAAAAAAATCCTTTTCGATCCCGAATTATATTAAAATGATATTTAAATATCTGATGATTTTGTTTTCTAATCCTGGAGATAGAATTTAGCCATTCAACATCGAATTCATTAGGATTTACAAGAGGAAGTATTGTATTGCGACCAAAATGAAAAATGGATGTACTTGATGGTATGATTACTTTTTGATTGATCTGGGGAAAATATAAAAATGCTTCTTTTGAAGGAGTAGGGCGTTTAGGTTTATTTCCAAATCGAAAAGGGAATTGTCGAGGATGAGTGCTTTTTGATTGAGATTTCTGTAGTTTCTGAGAAATTGGAAATGAAGGAATATTTTGGTAAACAGGAGGTTTGACATTTGGCCCTTTTTTCTCTTCTTCAGCGTTAAATAAAAATTCTTTAGCGATCTCACTTAAAGAAGATCCGCAAAAATCACAATTTATTATCTTATCACGTAAAGATATTTTTTTTATTGAACCGCAATTCGGGCATACAATTTCAAGATCCATAAATTTCCCCCTTTAATGAAAAATAATTTTATTAACCTTTAAATTTATTTTTATTTTTACTCTATTTTTCAGAAAAAGCCGTTTAATTAGTTGAACGTCGGAATAATTGTTTAATGTGTTCCCTTTGCATGATTTTGAAGTAAGTTATGCGTGATGTTTTGAAATAATAAAAAATAAAAAAGATTTTGGGTAATTTATAATTCATAACATGTAGACTACATATATTTTTAGGTATCTCTACATATAAAATAATTATGGTGTTTTTTAAATAATGGAATATCGACCTGAAATTTTGGAATATCTTTCTACGCCTGTTACTTGGGCAATCGCAGAAATATTAGCATTTTTCCTCTTTTTTTATGTTTTAGTTGATGCAATGAAAAAAGGGGATCATAAAACAAGAATATATCGAATACTTGAACTATTTGGTTTCATTGTATATGCAGGTTTATTTGAAAATATTGGTGTATTAGGAAATACCTATAATTATTCCCTAAATCGATTGGTAATGGTAGGTGTCGTTCCACTTTCAATCTTGGCGTTTGAAGCAGTAATATTTTATTCTGCCTTGCAATTCGTTGAGAAATTGAATTTTCCTAAATGGGCTAGGCCTATCGTAGTTGGGTTATTAGGTGTTTTACAAGATCTAACAATTGATCCCGCCGCAGTTTTTGATCTACATATAGTAAATGGTGTAATGGAAGGAAGATGGAATTGGACTTTTCATTACGATGGTTTGTTATTTGGCATTCCATTCTTCAATTTCACTGGATGGTTCATGTTGATGTTTTACTACACCACATTAATTCAACTAGGTAGAATATTACATGAAAAATCTGGATATAAACGAAATAGAGGAATAGCTTATATCATTTTATCACCGATTTTGGGTGTTTTATTGATAGTTTCTCCACTTACTCAATTTATTCTGTTTCTCTATCCAATATTCCCATTATTCCTCAATCGGACTGCTGAAATTGTCATGCTTTCTATAATTGTAGTAATTTCCGTTGCAACATTAATTAAATGTCGAAAAAGAAGTTTCGATGTTGATTATAAAGATTATTCTGTGATCTGGGTAATTCCGTTGATTCTGCATACCTTTGATATTATGTTGGCTTTTTCATTAGGGATTACGATAGCTTATGTTCCTGTTCTGCTCTTTGGAGGTATCCACTTGGGATATATTGCATATTATATATTTAGAAAAAATAATGATAAGAGTTCTATCATGATAGGAGTTATGAAAGAAGGTTCTGACAAGCAAGTAGTGGTTGAAAAAGGATAAATAATTAAAAATTTTTTTAAAAAACTTTTTTTCTTTTTCTCAATTATTGTGAAAAAGTTCTATCTCGTTAAATTATCTAGTTTTCCGAAAATTGGATGTTTCTATATATGTGGCAATAACTAAAGATAAAATTGCGCCTACATTTTCAGCAATCACATATACAATGGTCTGATCTTCAATTACTGAGAACAATATTAGATAGGTTAGCCAAAAACCACCAATAAAAATCCCTGCAATTATCAAAAGAGGTCTTGCATACATCCAATTGATCTTGCTTAAAATTTCCTTCATTTTATTCTGATTGGTTACTTTTTTACGTGATTTTTGACGTTTTTTCTGAAAATTTCCTCGATATTGTCCCATTTCGGTTCGTGATTCAAAGATAACTAAGGTAGCATAAAAAGTTGCAACAATTACACCAATAGGAATTAATATTACTGCAAATTGACTTCCTATATTTAACGCGAACTGAGCTATCAATATAAATAATACTTGTAATAATGTCATCACCCCAAGGAAAATTAATCCAAGTCCGAGGTTTTTACCTTTCATCCACATTAATTTAATTGGCATAAGATACTTCACTTCATTATAGTTTTGTTTTAAATTTTAATTTTCTAATTCATTAATTTTACATTGATTTTGCAAATATATCTGTTCTAATTCTGAGCTGCTTTTTGTAATAAATCTCTAAGTTTTACGCGAATGGCAAAAAGAATTCCGTCTCTTCCAAATCCATCCAACATTGAATTATCAAATTGAATATCCATCACAAAAATCCCAACTTTTAGCGAGTTATCGACATCTCGACCTCTAACTCGAGCCATAACTTGGGCTTTAGGATTGGTAATTGTAATTTTAACTTCCCATAAATTTCCTTTGGTTCCTTGTGATCCTTTATCAATTACTGAAATGATGCCTTCCGCTTTATAATCTCTGACAATATATCCTTTAGGATCCAAAGATATTTTTTCATCTATTTCAAAAGAAAATTCAAATTCCCCTGTCTTTTCAAATTTTTTTAGTTTTAGGGGTATCAAAGATATCCAAAATTCAGTTTCCTTTATGAGTTTAGAATATTTAGAAAGATTTTGATTTTTCAAGTGCTCAACGATGGTTAGAATTGGGTCAGGATTTTTTGAGTTATTTGAATTATTTTGGCTCATATTCAAAATTTCTTTACTAAAAATTTCAATTAGTATTTCGGAAATGTCGGTATCTTGCCAATCTTTTGTAACATAAGATGTTAAATAATTTGCTTTCTCCATTGCTACTAAATCTCTTTCATCTTCGCTAACCATTATACCTTTCAAAGGATCTCCGTTTTTATATGTTTCTTTGGGACACATTGGTAAATCTTCAAGATCATCTTCATAAGTTCCGTATTTATCTTTTAAATTTTCAGGTATTTCAATAGAAGTAAACTGAGGATAGTCCAAGGGAAAAACTTGGCATTGAATCGGGCGCGAATCATAAATAAGACAATGTTGATCAGAATTTGAATTGTAGAATATACAGTAATCAGAGTTTTTATTAAATGTTGGGTTGATTTGAGCAATAATCTCCAATATAGACCTTAATACAAGTTGATTGTGCTTTGATCCTTTATGCTTCTTTATAAAATGATTAAATTTTTCATAGATTGTTTTTTGAGAAGGTAGTCCATAACCAATTACATCATCATGATCTTGAACTGGAAAGAGAGTTCCTAATAAAAGGGGGGTAATTTTCACAGAATTTAAATTTTGAAGCCATTTAACCATATCTGAAGGATAAACCCACACCCAATGGTTTTTAAATTCACAACATTTTCCGCAATTATTACAATTGAATTCTACATGAGCGCCAGGCACGGGTTTGACTATATCATACTCTTCCCATTCTTCTAAAATTCCACCATAAACTTCCATCATCTGATCAAGCCATGTGTTTAAATAATCTTCTATCTCAATATTTTTTTCCTCTTCTTTTGACATTGATGATTTCTCCTATTTCTCTTATCTCTCCATAATAATGGGTTCATCAGTCCTTTCACATAGAACAGTTTTACCGCCTTTTAATTTATCCCCGAATTTAGCAATCATTCGATAATTTTTACCAGGTAATGTTATTTTAACAGTGCTTCCAAAAGCTATTACACCTATTCTTTGACCTTCTGATACTTCATCTCCAATTTTCACATAGGATTGCGCGCGCCTAAAAAACGCGCCACATATCAAGAAATATTGAAAAGTATTTCCATCAACATCTTCTAAGTCTATAATAACACGAGCATTTTTTTTAATTGCTTGAGTATCTGGGCGTAAATTTTTTTTTATAAAATAAACCAAATAGTGTTTTCCTTTTCCTCGAGTGACTTTAGTTACTCGCCCAGGTAGATGTGCTCTTCCAACATGAACATTATAATAATGCATTTCAACATATAATGCGATATTTCCATTTTCTTCTTCAAGTCCACAGAGCTCGCCATCTGCAGGACTTAAAATTGATTTTCCTTTAATATAATTTGAATTGGGATGCCTATCTGGATCTCTAAACAAAGAAGCTAGTAAAATTAAACCCGCGCTTGTTGGAAATGTTATCACGAAGAAATAAAGCCATGGATTATAAATAGTTGGTAGGGATATAATATGCCACCAAATATCCACAATTAAAGGCGGAACAACCCATAAAAACACTTCTTTTGAAAATTTAAAATTTTTTATTCTATTTTTTATTGATTTTAGTACTTTTTTTAATTTTATAAATATTATTTTGAAAAACCTCATTTAATTTGTATTTAAAATCATATTTTTAATTGTTTTCTTACCCAATTATCATAAAGGAGTGCGTAAACATAAACATTATTAAAATCTCCGTTGGTTTTTCTTACATATCGCTCATTTAAACCCTCTCTCTTAAAACCTAATTTTTCAAATACTTTGATAGAAGAATCATTTTGTGTGAATATATGAGCTTGTAGGCGATTTAAATGAATATCTAAAAATGCATGAGAAATCAATATCTCTAAGGCTTCCTTTGCAATACCCTTATTCCAATGATTTTTTCCTAGCCAAATTCCAACTTCAGCGCGAGAATGAAGAAAATTTAAACTATACATACTTACTTGTCCAATATAGTCTTGTTTGGGATTAATTTTAACTCCTTTCGTGCAAATTGTAAACGTGAAATCATGATTAAGAGACCATTGATTTTCGATGTATATCAGATATTTCTTGAATTCGATTTTGTCCTCAATATCTATAGTTAAATTTTCCAAAACGCCCGGAGATTTGATTTGATGGAAAAGTCCATCGCAATGATCAATCGAAGATTTCTTTAAATCAATAAATTGCCCGATTAAACTTTTTTTTTTTGAAAAGGTGTTTCTGATACCCATGTTTTTTCATTTGCTCGCTTTTTCATATATTCATTTATTCAATCTTAATTTTTCATTCGATTGACTCTGAATGAATGCCTACATGAAGCATTTTTATGCTCATTAATCCTTTATTAATCCCTATTTTATTTCTTATTCAATCCTTATTTATTATTATTAATTTATTAAATTAATATGAATGTGGGACAAACTTTTAAGGAAGAAAATGCATCATTGATTAAAAAAATACCCCATGCTCGTGAAGAAATTTCGACTATTTTTCTCATTGGTTTAGCAATCTTAACAATATTCTTAGCTTTTCGTCACATCCTAACTCCAATCTACATGTTGCTTATTTTAGCCACCCATATTCTAATTATAAAATTAACCATTTTTAATGAGAAAAATCCCCATCCATTATTGCATTTCAATAGAAATTTTGAAGGAACCGTTCTATTATCGATGTTTATCGTCACCTTTTCCTATTTCTTCTCCTGGATTATAAATGGTTTTAATTCGAATGCAGTTTTTATTGCCGAAATTTGCGTAATTTATTCATATCTCATGTTAATCTCCGTAATATTCGCTGGAATTAGCCCTATTGGGATATTTTTTGCAGTTAGGGCGATTGTTTTCTGGTTTCCATATTTCTTACAAATTGATGGAAAAATCTTAGATAATGGGATTCAATTAAACCTTCCGATTATCTTGTACATTGAAGTTATCATAATTTCGCTGATGTGCCTGGGAACATGGTTTACATTTGCAAAATATATATACAACGCGCTTTCTGGCAAGGAAAGTTATATGGATCAAACACTACAATATAAAAAAACCGCAAAATGGGTCGGTATTATTTCAACTTTTCTTGGAGTATTGTTGATTTATATTGATTTCCTTATTTCAAATTATATTTTGGGATCACTTGTTATAATTTAAAGATTAATTAAAGATTCTACTTCATAATCATTAGTCAATTCTCGTTCTCTCTTCCTTTTTTATTTAGATTTTATTCTTATTTATGGAATTATTGATTATTGTTATAAATTATAAAATTTTCTGGATTTCTATTTACATTTTAGTCCAATTCCTAATATTCATACAATTTTATTAATATCTAAACTCTAATTGAGATCTATAGATAGTGAATTTTCTTTAAAAAGTAGACTTTATAAACCAATTTACCCTTAAATAGGTAGTTGTCTTTTAAATATGACTTAAATAAAAATCGTTAAATAATGAATCAGAAATAATTTTTTTCAAGGTGAAATGCAAAAATGACTGCAAAAAAATCTGCAAAAAAATCTGTTAAAAAATCTGTTAAAAAATCTACAAAAAAAACAGTAAAAAAAACAGTAAAAAAATCTGAAGAAGAAGAAGAAAAAAAAATAATCGATACTTCCGAAGAAAAATTTACATATAAAATTGAAAACGTAGTTGCAACAGTTGTAGTGGATATAACCGAAAAAATGGATTTAAACATAATTGCGAGAAAATATCCAGACGTAGAGTATAACCCAGAACGTTTTCCTGGCTTAGTTATGCGAATAATTGAGCCAAAAGCTACAATCTTAGTGTTTTCCACAGGTAAAATGGTAGTTACTGGTATGAGGCATGCATATGAAGCCCCAACAGTAGTAGAAGATGTTATAAAGCGAATATCCAAATGTAAAATAAAAATTTCTAATCCTAGAATCATTATTCAAAATATAGTTGCATCGGGTGACCTAAAATGTTCCATAGATTTGAACATGGCCGCGGTTGTTATGGAGTACTCTATGTATGAACCCGAGGTTTTCCCTGGCTTGATATATCGAATGCAAGAGCCTAAGACGGTGTTTCTAATTTTCTCTACAGGTAGAATTGTCTGTACTGGCGGGAAAACGAAGGCCATTGTCGCTGAGGCTGTTGAGAAGTTGTATTATGCCGTTCGTGAATATGATGTGGCCCGCGAACCTGGGGAAGAGGCATCCTTTGAAGATGAAGAGGAAATGACCTTTTTATAAAATATTTTTTTTTCCCTTTTTATTAAGCATATTTTCAAATTATCTTCATATTATTTTCTTCTTAGTGATTTTAATTTTTCCCATGGTATGGGATGTCATTTGAAACCCAAAAAATTGCAATAGAATCCAAATAAAATCAATAAAACACAAAAAGCTATTGTTTCTTTGAAATTTTCGAGAGGTAGAGAGAGATAGCTTATTTTTTGAATTCTCAAATAAAACCAGAAAAAAAATCTCTGTAATAAAACCATTTTCTATTTTACAACTTGTTTTATCCCTATCTAAAAAAATGTGGTTAGATTATCTTAAAGATTGAGTATCTCAATTTTGCCCAATATGTATTAAAAATGGAAAAATAACGGATTTACTCACAATTTCTAAATATTTTTTTAAATATGTATTTTAATGGTAATTCCGATCCATGATAAGATCAAAAAATTGCAAACCCCATAGCTTCGACACAAATCGTAGTCTTTTGCTTTTTTACACCACTCTTCAGTCTTTTCTATGATGTATTCTTGCCCACAAAATACAAATCTAACCTAAA
>JAUWMK010000425.1 GCA_030613185.1 Promethearchaeum sp. | reverse complement strand
ACGCTCCGACGGTTTGGATCTGTTCAAGGAATGGTGTGTGTGAAGTAGAAAAAATCATGACATATTTGAAAAGAAGTTTGATTTATGTCGGTTATTCAGAATGTTCTAAAGGAAAATAATTTATAATTCATCGGAAACTGATATTACTAATTCACGTATACTATTTTTTTTTTCAGTTTTCTAACTCATCCCGATTACCCATAATTCAAATTTGTTCCTATGCAGTAATCATTTCCTATTGAGATAATAATGTAAAATAAAGTAAATGAGTAATACCTTTTTTTGTCGTTCAAAACCTTTTTAAGTAATTTCAATGAAAATAATATTGTAAAAAAAAAATTTATAAGAAAACGTTAAGGATGTCGAGATAAAACATGGAAAATAAAAAAATTCTTTCATTATTCATTACATCTATCATATTTACGAGCTTTTTAGTTTTAGGTTTTGTACTTTTGGGACCGCTAATAAAGATTGGCACAGACCCAACTGTGGAAATTACCAGCCCCACAAATACAACATATTATAATGCTAAGCAATTATTACAGATCGAGGCAAAAGGCATTCGCAAAATCGATTCTACTTGGTACAACTGGGACGGCAACAACGTGACTTACACATCTGCAAAAAATATCACGTTCAATGAAGGTCTAAACACGATACATGCATGGGCTAATGATACGTCAGGTAATATTGCTACAACTTCAGTTATGTTTACAATATCTTGCATTAATTTTACTTCTATTTGGGATACTACAAAAACAAGCTCAAGTTCAAGTGCTGAAAATCAAGTTAAATTACCATTGGAATCTGGCGGAAAATATGATTTTTTTGTAGATTGGGGTGATAATACTTCCGACGTGATTACGAACTCTTATTATGATAATTCAATTCACAACTATAATATGCCAGGGATATATACCATAAAAATAATGGGGAAATTGAATGGTTGGAGATTTAATAAAGGAGGAGATCGATTAAAATTACTTGAAATCAGGCAATGGGGCAACTTAAGATTGGGAAATTTAGGAAGTTATTTTTATGGGTGTTCTAATCTTATAATTACTGCTAATGATACTTTAGATTTAACAGGAACTAATTCTTTATATTGGGCTTTTAATGGTTGCGGTAACATTGATATTGTAGAAAATATGAATGACTGGGATGTGTCAAGTGTTACTGACATGAGCTATATGTTCTATGAAGCTTATAACTTCAATCAAGATATAGGAGACTGGGATGTGTCAAATGTTACAGAGATGGACCATATGTTCGGATTTGCTTCTGATTTCAACCAAGATATAGGAAACTGGGATGTGTCAAGTGTTATAGATATGTACTGTATGTTCATGCATGCTTCTGCTTTCAACCAGGATATAGGAGATTGGGATGTGTCAAGTGTTATAAACATGTCTTTAATGTTCTCGAGTGCTTCCTTTTTCGACCAAGATATAGGAGACTGGGATGTATTAAATGTCATAGAGATGAACTATATGTTTTGGTTTGTTACATTATCGACAGCTAATTACGATAGCTTGTTAATTGGATGGTCGCAATTATCTTTGCAATATGATGTTTCCTTTCATGGGGGTGATTCAAAATACAGTTCAGGTGCCGCTGCAGATGCAAGACAAAGTATCATAGATAATTATGATTGGTCCATTACAGATGGTGGAGAAGATTGATGAATAAATAGAAATTGGTGTATTATTTTTTTACAGCTAATCCCTTTTTTTTTAATGGATTCCAAGGAGTTCGTTTGTTTCTTAAACGTATTGAAATTGAGCGATTAAAAAAAATGAAGAATTTATCATTAAAAACTAATTCTTGATTAATCTTCCAAGTTCGTCTCTAAAAGTTCCACCCAAGATTATACAAATATCAACAATCCATCCAATTCCAAAGAGTCCTGCAGTGCAAAGATAAAGGAGCCCCATACCAATACGACCCGCATAGAAATAATGCAAACCAAAAAATCCACCGAAAAACCAAAGTATAATTAATATTCCTTGTGATTTTGGTGAAACTGATAGATTTTGATTAGATGCATTTGTAGGTACATATGGTTGATTGTAATTTGGGCGTTGTTGAGTATAAACTGGCGGAGGTTGAGTATAAACAGGTCGTGGTTGAGAAGGCAGCTCTACTGGAGTCCCACATTTTTCACAAAATTTTGAATTTGGTTCTAATGGATCTCCACAATTTTGACAGAATTTAGCTATTTTAATCACCTAATTATCTATATTCTAGTCGAGTTTTAAATATCTTCTAATAAGGAAATAAAAAATATAATATTGTGGAAAGGTCTTTAAAGCAAGAAATTCAATAAATAATAATAATTTATTTGAATTCTATTTGTCAACACGGCGATAATGATGGTTCTAATTACAATATTTGTTGGTACGGGCCCCTATACTACAGAACGGCCTTATACTGCATTAAGATTTGCGTATACCGCATTATTAGATGATAATGCAGTGAAAATGTTTTTTTTTGAAGATGGAATATTTGCGTTGAAGAAAAATCAAAACCCTTCTAATATTTACAATATTCAGGAATGGGTTCAAAATTGTTTTGATGAAAAAAGTTTTGAAATAGCTTCTTGTGGTGTGTGCATGAAAGCCCGAGGAGTTGATCAAGCAGAATTAATTGATGGAATACAAGTAGGAACAATGGAAAAAGCTGTTGAATGGACTATACAAAGTGACAAACAGTTATTCTTTTAAGACTATTTTTTTGGAGGACGAATAATGGCTGATATAAAATTAGAAACATACAACAAAGTTTGTCCAATACCAGCAGCTATGACAAAAAAAGCTGCAATAAAAATGGAAAAGGGACAGACAATTGAAATAGTAGGTGATTTTTGCAGTGCTATTGACAATGTTATTCGAATGTTAGAAAAACATGGCTTAGAGATTACAGAAAAAGAGATTACTTCTAATCATTTTCGAGTCTGCGCTATAAAAAATTAAATTTTATTCTTTTTTTAATCAAATTTATCAGATTTAAATGGAAAATTTTTACCCAACAAAATTACATCATCCAGAATTTTTTTAATTTTATCTAAAACTGAAATTAAAAAATCTATTTCAAATCGCTAAAAATATATGAAAATCCCTTCTTATAATCCAAACAGAAGCAAACACATAAATTTCTCAAAAAAGAAATTATTTTAATGCCATTATCATCTGAAGATTTTTCTATTTTATATGAAGAAGCAGAAAACTTAATAATCTCAAATTCTCCGAAGGCAAAAAAACTATAAAGAAACACTTATTCAAAACTACAAAGTTTAAAGGCACAAAAGAATTAA
>JAUWMK010000345.1 GCA_030613185.1 Promethearchaeum sp. | reverse complement strand
TTTTTTTTCATGTTTTTGCAAGTTCATCTTCCAATTTTTTTAATAACCCCTAAAGCATTGGAGGATGATATTGCATTTAATAGTGTTAACTTAATTCCATCAAACCCTTCATATATTCGATCATTTGTCCGCCATCGCTTAGTTTGCTTCCGAATTTCGTTACGAAGTTCTTCCCGCAGTTCTTGAATCAAACCTTCTGTACACTCATTTAAAATATCAGAGGTAAGTTCTTCAGGTGTGCAATGGGTTAAACGTAGATAATCCGCTCCACGGGTTGCAATCATATGGCTAACGATCCCCTTTCCTACTCGAGAGATGAGCATCTGTTTTTCCTTACTGAAGGCTCGTTCATTTTTCCCATTTGTGCGGTTCTTTCCAGGAAATTTCTCATACTGAAAGAGACCAGGCAAATAGGAGTTCCAGAGACGACACCATTCGCCCAAAATTGCAATAAATGTACTTTTTTTACCCGGTAAAAAGGATCGACAAGCGTCCAAATCAAAATCTGCCATTTGCTTACATGCTTCTTGATAAACAGCCTTAAACACCAAATCCAATTGTCGACGCTTCTCTTGCCAAACTATCTGCTCATTATTGAAAAGGTCTCGAATTTCCTGAAACCAACTGTTGAAGATAACCACTTCTTCGTATAAATGACGTACTCCATCCAGTTTTTCTTGCAAATCATTGAAGGTCTTTTTCATAATTTTAGCAACCCGGAGGTGTGAATCGATTTCCTTCATACTTTGACGCCCTCGTTTGATGTAATCCGTCAATTTTTCAAAGAGCCAAAGTCCGCGAAGTGACTTAAATTTCTTGTTCCGCATTCGAATCATTGCTTGCAAATCTTGATCCATCGGTTTAAATACTTCGCGGACTGATTTCTGGCCCAATATTCCGAAATTAACATTTTTCGTCGAACTGGCGGAGTGAATATATAACTTGGTTATTATTTTTTTCAAGGGCATAAAGATTTTGCTGTCAAGGCATTCGATATGGTTCCATAAATGTGTTTGAAAATGATATTGGCAATATTGGTGCGGAATGTCTGCATAGTATGTCTCATGGCATTTGACAATAACATTTTGCTTGTCAGTTACCCAGCCTAGGATGGGAACTCCATAGTAGGCTTCAAGAGAAGTGAGATACTCATAAAGGCGATTGTAGTCAAGAGTTTCAAATTTGACGGTTGCCAATATACGGTTGGAGATAAGATCCATGAATGCCCATAATGCAGGTGCATTGGTTCCTGGATCTTGGCCATCCATGCCAAGTAAGATAAAGCCTTGATCTTGGATCATTGCATGAGTTTTAAGATCTATGTTAAATGATTTCACTTTTAAGATGTCATCACACATTCGGCTAATTGTTGCGGGTGAAATTTGGAAATTTGGGTACAATAGATGCAATCTACTCAAAATTTGGTCGGGGTTTTGTTTTAATAGAGGTAAAAATTCGCGTGCTACGAATCGAAATACATCCGCTCCATAATAGCGCTTTCCATAGTCATATCGTAGTGAAGGATTAAAGGGACGGTTTGAACATTTACAATCTGGATTTGTACAGCGATGAAGCTCAACCACTTGATATATATCACCTTCAAGGCCATGAACGAGTTTTCCTGCATCGGCATACAAGTATACAACAGGAAATTGGCATAAAATACATTTATTATTTAGATTTGAAGGATATTTAATCCTAACATATTCATAGTCATCGGATTGGGCGGGAAGATTCACATTGTTAATAACTTTCGGCAAGTTAATAATCTATCGTCTCTCTGAAGTGTCAATATCTAGACTAAAGATGACTCTGCAAAAACATGTTTTTTTTGTGAATATAATAAAATTTTTCCTGCAAATCTAATTTTTTTTATATAATAAATGAAGTAACATCTAGATAACATCAAGAAGGTAGAATATTTACACACGATCCATGAATTCCGTTATGACAAATAAAGAAAAACATATTTTGAAGATAATACATTTTACAGAAAATAATAAAGTATATCCCAGAGGAATTATCTTTTTTTAAATATAGAACGACGTATTTCGTAGATATTCCCGACAAAATGTATTATTTTGATGTTATTTAGATCATACCGAACTTTAGAAATTGCCAAAATTTTTTTGATATCCTTCTTTACATTTATTATACTATAATAATAATTTAGAAATTATAGAAGTTGATGAAAAGATGGCCAGATGTCCTGAATGTGGTGGGGAAATGATTGGAAAAATGAAACGTAAGATTTGTGAGACTTGTGGGCTTGCATTGACCCCCACAGAATACGATAAGGAATGGAGAAGCATTCATTCAAGTAAATATACTAAAGATGAAAACCCTGAATCAAAACGGAAACGAGAATATCTTGATTGGTATGAATCTAGCAAAGATTAATTACCAAAGTTCCTAACAATTCAATAATTGTTTTTTTTTTATTTTTCCTTACTCACATGCTATGAATTATCTTTAAATATATTATTAGTAATATTAAGATATAGGACCAGTTTCATTAAATAATAGGTGTAAAATAATGGATGATGATATATTTGAAAAAATACTAAGAACCGAATCAGTTTTCAAAGACCAAAAATCACTCAATCAAGCTTGGGTACCAAAGAAAAAACAAAAACTACTGGCTCGAGATTCAGAAATTAAGAAACTTACAGCAATACATCGTCCTATTATCGATGCACAAGGTGCATTTTCTGTCAATACCCTTGTTTTAGGAACAGGTGGAATTGGAAAGACACTTACAATTAGATTTTTTGGTAGAAAATTTCGAGAAGCAGTTCTTAAACGTGATATCAAACTTACGATTGAATACTATGATTGTTTACAACATCGGACCAAAAGTTCAATATTACGAAATATTTCCGAACGTTTACATTATAGTGCAGGTCATGGATATTCTGATAACGAGATCATGGAACAAATTTTAAAAGAACTAAAAAAACGCGAAGAATCTCTGTTGATCATTCTTGATGAAGTTCATAATTTGTCTTCGGATGATATTCTTGCATTATTTAATGCATCAATTGGGTTTGGAGAAGCTAATACTCGATTTTGTATCATTGCGATTTCACGACCTGCAGATTGGTATAAAGTGGATAATGAAAAAATTTCAAGCAGAACTCAAGATATCATAAGAATGAAACATTATTCACGGGAAGAAGCTTTTGAGATAATGAAATATCGAAGAAATCTAGCATTTCGCGAAGGAATTTTAGAAGATCAGAACTTAGAATTAATAACTGATATTGTAACGGAAAATAATAATATGCGAATTGGTATAGATATGATGAGAGCTTGTGGAATTCGGGCTGACGAACATGGTTTATCATCAATTAATAGCGAAATGATTTTAGAATCTCGGAATGTGATAAATCCAACATTTAGAGCTGATATAATTGATAATTTACGTCTTCACGAACAAGTTGCGTTATGGTCTGTTGCAAAAGCATTACTAAGTAGCGGAGAACCTTATACTAAAGTAGAAAAAACTTATGAAATTTACAAAATGGTGTGTGAAGAGTTAAATATCAAACATCATGTTCAAATGAGCTTCAGAAAGTATATTCGCAATTTAGCAGACGTAAAAGCGATCTATAAAGAATATTTAAATCCAACAGTAGAGAAGAAAGGGCGACAATTAGAGATTAAATTGACAGATATTAGTGCAGAGAAGTTATGCGAATATTTCAAGAAGAATATTCCTCATGAATGATTTTTTGAAAAGTTTTTTTAATGAATTTTTTTTCCAGTTAAAGGATCTGTATCGGGTTTTATAAAAAAATCAAAATCGTAGTGAATTTGATTGATACGAATCAATTCATTAAGCATTTGGATTACAACCTTCATGTTTTTAGGGCGATCTGCAGCTTCAAACTGAGTTAATTTCTCTACCATTTCATTATAGCTTTCTGGAAGGTACCAATTGATCTCTTTGGGATGTAAAACCCAAGAATCTTTGTCTAATATTTCTGAATCTTCTCTCATTATTCCCCCAGTGAAAACAAAATACATCAAATGGGCAAGATAATAAATATCAGAAGCTGCTACTGGCATATATCCAAAACGTATTTCAGGAGGAGCTCCTTTCTGGGTGACTGGAATATCTCGTCGCATATCGTCAGACATAAAGGGCCTGGGCATGTAATGAATCCAATCTGGTCCAACATATTTGGAGATGCCCCAATCAATCAGAACAGGGATGAATTCCCCATGTTCTTCTCCCTTTTGAATGATTATATTTTCTACAGAAACATCTCTATGGACAATATTTTCCTTAGTGTGGCAATAATCTAATAACTTAGCAATGGGTATGAAGATTTCTCTAACCATACTTGCAAGATCAAGATGTTCCATTCCACGACAAGTTTGAATAAAATCCAAATAAAATTCTAAAAAAGTAATTCCTTCAATGAAATTCAGGACAATATAATACTCGGGAGTTTGATATTTAATTTTTTTTTCATAATGTAAAACTTTCACGCAATTAAACCCCGAACGTGCTTGAGCTTGAGTGTTTAAAATCTCATTTTCCCAATATTCTTCACAATCATTGCTTCTTGTATATTTATCATAGAATTTTTTGTAAAGAAAATCTTTTATTGCGACTTTTTTCTTAGTTTCGCGCTCAATTGCCAAATAAACAGTTGATAATCCACCTTTTCCTAATACTTTTTGAACGTCATAAATAATGTTGTCAATTTCAATAGGTTTTCCAACCGTTATCGGCATAAAATTCAACTCCTTAAAAAAAATTAATTGATAGATTTTTATAATTCTTTAAGTCATTCATTGGTCTTGTAATTTTTAAAATAGTCGATCAAAAGAGATTTTCTAAAAAATTTGGATTGTAATGAAATCGACATATTACGATAATAATGTTTCTATCAAGTAAAAAAATCACACAGAGTTTTGGTTTTCCAAAATTCTCAATCTCCTAACCATTTAATGCTTGAATATTATGATCAGACAGGATCAATCGCGCCAATGCTATACCCATATTACGATAGCAGTACAGATGAATTCAAGCTCTTTTCACCCCTCTATTATCAACCAG
>JAUWMK010000285.1 GCA_030613185.1 Promethearchaeum sp. | reverse complement strand
GGCCACATCTGCGAGTTACAGTCTTGACATACACGAGGCTCTTCCTATCTCCCATTCTTTACCTCCCGTGGCCCCGTTCATTCAGTAGACTTTGTTATCATCGGAGCCAATCAAGACTTCCATATTCCCGTCCCCGTCCACATCACCGAGTGCTGGGCTGGAATTTAAATCTCCTCCTGTTAGAAATCCCCATTCTTTAATTCCCGTGGTTCCATCTAGACAATAGACTTTGTTATCATTGGAACCAACCAGAATTTCCATACCCCCGTCCCCGTCCACATCACCGAGTGCGGGACTTGAGCGAATAATATATCCAGTTGTAAAGGACCACGCTAAAGAACCCGTCGTTCCCGTAAAGCCTGTGGAATATTCTACCTCTTCGGAAACCATTAACGGAAAAATAAGAAATGCCAGTAAAACCGATAAACCTATTATGATATTTTTCCTCATTCCACTATTTGCCGATATTCCGGTAATCTTATTTCGCCCTAAAGAAAAGGAACTTAGCTTGTTATGTTTAAATTTTCTGTATTTTGTCAATTTAGATTCCTCAGTTATATTTGTAATTTTTGATTTGTTAACCTAATTATCAAATTGTCTATAAATCAAATTATAAATCTATCTTTAGATTAACTTGGTATTAAAAATTTTATTTTTTAAAAAACAAGTGAAAAAAATTGTGATAGTTTCTTTTTACCAGATCAAGAAATAGCATCTTTTTTAATTATATATTTTATAAATTCGCTTGGTAAACAGGTTCTAAACTAATTTTTTGCATAAATTCATTGATTTCTTTCATCTCTTCATCATCAAATGCATCTATCAAAATACTAACACTACCTTCAGCACCTCCGATTCCACCTGATGCAACATGATATGCTTCACAATCAAAGAGAATCTCTAAAGCTTCAACTTCAGTAATAACTGTAGCGCCTGGTATAGGAATTAATCCACAAGAAATGCCTTCTGCTGGCGGATCCATATTTTCTGTGCCCATTACCTCCATTAAGCTATAAACATTACCGAAAATCAATTTTTCAAGCCCAATCGGACAAATGATTTCGATTCCCTTTGCTTGAAGAATTCCCTGTAAGGATCCTATACTTCCTCCGCTTTCCCCACCTACTAGAACTGCTGGAATTCCGTTAATATCGAGTGCATTTGCACCCTTGATATAAATGTCCCCGTTATGAAATCGTTTGAACTCTTTTACCCTGTCTTCATATTCTTTTGGAACACCTTTTCGCAAAAGAATTTCCTTTTTGCGGTTTCCTCTATTTATTCCCCATTTCATAAATTTTTCTCCGGGAATAATCTGCCCTGCTGTATAATCCCCTTTATTAAATTCATCTTCAATATTTTTTAATTTATAAATTTCCTCTAAAACGTAAGCATTTGAGGATCCTCCACCGATAAAAACTTTCTTAGATTCTAAAGCTTCTCTTACTTGTGGTAAATTTACAATACCCTTTGCAATCAATCGCCGTGATTGGGAAGGATTAAGAATAAAGGCTTTTCTATTTTTCATAATATGCACCTTATAGTAACTTAGTTTTTATTAATGTAAGAGTTTTCAAAAAATTTTTGACTTTTTGAGTATTTAGAAAGGATAATGGATAAAAACAATCCCAGTTCAGGTTATGAATTTTTAAATCATCCCGCCGATGTATGGGTTCATGCTTGGGGAAAAACTTTAGAAGAAGCGATCGAAAATTGTGTATATAGCTTAATGGAAACGATGTTTGAAGGCAATATTATTGAAAATAAAATTACTCGGGATTTAATTATAGAAGAGAACACAAAAGGATCGCTGCTTGTTGCATTTTTATCTGAATTTCTCTATATTTTTGATACAGAATATTTAATTTTTAATCATGTTAAAATTGATCCGATAGTTAAGAATTCATCTGGAAAATTAGAAATTCATGCAATATGTCAAGGAGAAGTTTTTGATCCTTTAAAGCATATACCTGATATTGAAGTTAAAGCGATTACCTATTCATATTTGGAAATTAAGGAAGAAAAAAAACGAACTGCTATCAAAATTGTATATGATATTTGATAAAGGTTTTTCAAAATTTTTAGCGATGAAAAGCTCTTTGAATTAAACAAATTATAAAAAATAATTTAAAGTATTTCTCCAGAATTTCTGATCTTATACCGTCACTTAAAAAATATCAAAACCTGGACACTTGGAGATTTGTAATGGAAGATCAGTAGCACCCCATATAGAGATGCTGGTAGTTTACTATTTCTTATGTTCCATCCTTATTCATCAATATTATCCTGATATTTTTCAATCTACTTCAAATTCTTTTATAAATCTCCTCCACTATAGTTTTTAATTATCTCAATTTATAGACAAGTTGGAGATATCCTAATTCTTAGTTTATCCAAATCGACTTTCCCATGAATTTTTCTAATTATGCGATGTCTCTATATTTTTTTTTTGAAAAAAATGGGTAATCCTAATTATATTAGGTAAATTCGTCCATAATGATTTATCAAAGAATTTCTTTTTAAATGCCCAGACTCATTCATAAAAATAAATTATTAGATTTAATTGAATTGAATAATAAATATCTCAATCTTACGAATATTTATAAATTGTCCAGATTTTTCCATGTTTTTCTTAACTGCAAAAAACTCCAAACAATTAGTATTGTCTTAAGCATGATATAAGTGAGAATTTGAAGATTTTATAAGTTTCGGAACTCTCATGAAATATATTTTTCCCATATTTTGAGTGGGATAACTCTATAATGAGGTTTATAGGAATTCCTGTAAGATTCTGAGTGATGAACAGCAGGAAAACCGAGTTTTTTAATTTTTTTAATAAAAACATCCAATATTTTTTCATTTATATTAAACGGGTGTTTTAAGAGTGCATTATCAGCAATATTTAGATATGTTTCAAACCCTCTAATGTCAGTTTTTAAATCAATTTTAGCGCCCTCAAAAAATGCTTTAGATATTGTCTGATAGTCAATTTTATCTGCTTTGCATCTTGATAAGTTAACCCTAACCAATGAGAAAGTTAAACTAATATCATGATAAAGCGGACAGTTAAAATCTGCTTTAATTTGAGACATTTCTTTATTCAACATCTCAAAGCAGTCATTATATTTTTGAATCATGTGTTCGGCGCCATATACAGCTTGAAATAAAAGTTTATAATAATCTTGAGCTTCAGATTTTGGAAAGCGTGTGAATTCTATAATAAGCAAGTTATGAATTTTCTTTTTAATCATCATTAAGTGTTATCAAAGGCATATAAAAAATATTTCAAAATTTTCAATTGAGTTATAAATAGCATCATCTGGATACATATAATTAATTTGGTAATATTATATATTATCTAACTCTATTATTTTATTAAGAAAATGGAAATTTATGTCGTATTATTAATTATTATGTTTGTTTTTGGTCAAATTCTTATTATAAATTTTTTCAAGAATAAATTCACAAATAAGAATGGATCTCGAAAAATAAAAAGAAATTATAATTTGAAAGCTGAACAAGATTTGGATAGGATTAAAAATGAGGCAATGCTCGAAAACCGTAGATTTTTGATTAAAATTAATGGTATTGGAATATAGAGTTATTAGTTTGAAAATTTATGGAATAAAGGATATAAGATTCTTCTATTCTTTATAAAAATTTCTTAAAATTCAAGATATCAATTCATTATAAAATAACAATATACCATCAAATAGTCCTTTTAATTTATTTGGCCATTTTATTTATTATCTATCTCTATTATATTACTAAGAATATGCAATTTCATGTCGTATTTTTAATTTTTGTTGTGGTTTTTGTAATTTTTATTGCTATTATCAGTGATAAAAGAGATAAAACTTTGAATTCAGATGTTGAGCGAAAAGTAATTGGAAAAAAATGGGTATGTATGGACGAATACCAACGAATTTTATTCAACATTACCAGAAAATTAAATTAAATATCCAAGATATAATGAAAATATTGTGTCTAAGAGCGGAAAAAATATAGATAAAAATAAAATATTAATAGAAACTGAAAGGTTACTTCTGCGAAATATTGATCTCCAAGATTTAGATACATTTTTAGAATATCGAAATGATCCATTTGTAGCAAGTTATCAAAGTTGGGAGCCGAATTTAAAGAGAAAGCAGGTTAGTGAATTTATATATAAATTGCAAAAACAAAAAATAGGTGAACCGGGAAAGTGGAATCAAATCGTATGGATTTTAAAGGAAAACATGGTTCATATTGGAGATTGTGCTTTAAAGGTCCAAGAAGATAACATGCAAGCTGAATTGGGATTTACATTATCTCGCAATTATCAGGGGAAAGGATATGCCTATGAAGCTACGGGTGCTTTAATAAACTACGCGTTTGAAGAACTTAATTTGCATCGAGTTTTTTCGATTACTGATTGTAAAAATACGTCTGCCATAAAATTATTAAAAACTTTGGGAATGAGGCAAGAAGGTCATTTTATTGAAAACATCTTATTCAAGGGATCATGGGGAAATGAGTATCTGTTTGCGATTTTACAAAAAGAATGGTCATATAGTAAAAATTAAAGTGAATTGGTTAAACTCTCGAACATATGATTGAATTAAAAAATTTTACACTTTAAATTTATCGAATTTAATTAAAGGATCAAATTTTTATTTTCTAAAAAGAAACTAATGTAAAACATATCAAATGTTTTTCTTAAAATTTTAAAAGAGTGAGTTTAACTATGCCAAATATATTTAAATTGTCAAAAACTGTTGTGAAGATAATTGCGGGAATAATTTCTTTTGCATTTTTATTTAATTCTGTCAGTGGTTTAATGGGTTCATTGAACTTAGCTGATGGTCAAAGTATAAATACACAAGAGATTAATCCAGGTGATTTCCAAATAAACTTTAATAATTTATCTGTTGAAATTGGAATAGATATTGAAAATAATGGAATATATGATTATGAAGGGATAATAATTGGGATAACTTTCGAGATGAAATCCAATATTTCTGATTGGATTATAATTCTTGATACAAATTCCAGTGAATTAGATCCCACAATTCCCCCTGAGGGACAAACTATTGAAAGTCATGGAGGAAAAGCAAATATTTTATTGAAAACCGAATCGGATGATTTTAAATTGGATATGAACCAAATTGCGTTACTTTTTGGTCTTAATGTAACTTCTTGGGATTTAAGTGATCTTTTAGATGTTAATTTCGAGACTAGGATGAATTTATCGTTTAGTATTTCATATGCATTTAAGCAATATCAAATAGATCTTAATTTATTTTTAGATAATGAAGTACTTAAGGGAGGTTTTGCATAATGAAAATCTGGTTACGTTCAATTTTAGCTGTATTTACTGCATCAGTATCATGGTTTTTATACATATATTTACCAGAATACCTACTTAACTTTGTTAGTGGTAATGGAATAACACTTCCTATTGCTACAATTGAAATTGGAGATTTTGAGCAATTAGTATTTTATGTCAAGTCTATTGGTTTTATGATTGTTGGAATTACTTTCGCCCATACAATGGCGGAAAAAGGCACTAAAATTAAGCCAATATGGCATCTGATCCGAGTATTTTTCAAAATTCTGTTTTGGGGATTGTTCATTTTTGTTGATTTTAGTGTAATCGATGTAAACGCACCTCTATCTACCGGAGTTGCACTGAGTATGAGAATAAATCTTACTATATTGTTTTGGTTCATGATGGGCGCTATAATATTGGATATCATAGCCACAGTATTTGATTTCTTAGCAGCATTTATACCAGAGAAAGAAAAAAATAAAAAAATTCCGAAAAATAAAAAAAGAAAAGAAGGAAATTTAGGAATAGAAACGGAGGATGATCAAAATGGTTTCACCGAGTGATATTGCAAAATTCTTTGATCCTATTGTGCCATATATAACTTGGATAATTTTGTCCATAACGCCTTTATTTATCGCAATCGGAGCATTTTTCTCGAAGATATCATTAGCTTTTATTTCAGTTTTACCTTCTAATTCACTAGTCCTCTCTATCATAGTAATGATTATTTTCATAGGATTAGGTATATTATTTGGTATAAAACCCGATATATTGGCAGAGATTTTTAAGAAAAAATCTGAAATTGAAGAATAGAGTTTCGTTCTTCATTTTTTTTCTTAATTTATGATAAGCATCGGAAATTCATATAATTGAAGTAAATTGTCGACTCTTTCCAATTTAGATTCCCATTTAACTTGCTGATGTA
>JAUWMK010000182.1 GCA_030613185.1 Promethearchaeum sp. | reverse complement strand
TTTTTTCAAGACTCCGCAAATTAATCTAAGTTTTTTTTGGCGGATAATGTCGTATCAATCTATAAATTATTGTCGGTGGATTGGGAACTTATCTCAAAGGATGGATAAGCCATTAAGATTAATTTGCGGACTCATGTTTTTTTTCAAATTAATCACTTTTTAGATTTTTGTAGAAATGAAATGTAGTTGTTAACATATATAATAATTTATATAAAAAAATTTTTCTGTATGTAATCCAAATTTTAAATTTATAAAAAAAACCATCAAGATTACATCTTTCTTTTTAATATTTTAAAATCTTTGAAAAAGGATAAAAATCAAATAAAAGTGAAGAAGAAAAGAAAAAAATATAAAAACTATTTTTAATGTAAGTCTGCACCACAAGTACTACAGAATTTCGCCCCTTTTTGATTTTGAGAACCGCAAATTGGACAGAAAACTACATCAAAACTTGGCATTGTTGTGCTTGTATTTTGAGCACTTGGTTTTGGTTGTGGTGGTCGCTGCTGTTGTTGTTGACCATAAATCGGTTGTGGCTGTTGACCATACATCTGACCTTGATTACTGTCAAATGATGGTTGCTGTAAATCACCTGTTTGAGTTGGATGATTCGATGCTGCAATTAAATAAACAACGCCTCCGATAAGACATCCACAGCAACATGATAAAACAACATAAATTGTAGGTTCCATACCACGTTTCTGGGCATCTTTTGCAATTAAAACAGCAATCCCGATACGTATTATAAGTCCTATTATTGCTGGAAGAATCGATAAAAAATTGAGTCCCATAGGATCGCCATACATCGGAGTTTGAAATATCATATAAAATAATTAAATTTCCGCCTTAAAAAATTTAATTGTTTTAATGATATATTCTCTTTAATATGCATGAGTTTTTTTCACAATCGAAGGATTTTTTGAAAAACTACGGGCCTTTACTTCTTTCCCATCATCCTTCATGCTCCAGATATAAAAATCATACATTAAACATTTCTAAAATACGTTTATGTATTGGGTGCTTTGTTGGATATCCGAGTGCACTTTTTTCAATTATATTGGGGAATTTTTTGATTTATCCAGCAGTTTCTCAAAAAATTTGGTTATTATTGATTGGTATCTTTCTGTTTTTATTTCAATTCTTAAGTTTAACCAAACTCACAGAGATTAAATCAATAAAAATAATCCAGAAATTTCTAATAGGTTGGGGTGCCGGTCAAGTTTTGATTGTGAGCTATCATTGGTTCTCGGGGACGGTATTGATGAAACTCATTGGTGTTTGGGGAGTTATGCTTATTTTTATGGTGCCAATTAATTTTTTGCATTATAGAGGTTTGCGAGATACATGTGAAAATTGTTCTGAACGTGGAAATTCTCTTGATTGTATTTATTTTCACTCGGAAAAATCAAAGGGACAAGGTGATAAAATTGAATAAAAAATCAGAATGTGAAATTTGCGGGGAAGTGAATTCAAAATACCTTGAAGTTGAATCATCAATTCTTATTGATCGCTATTCGTTTATTACTCAAAAAAATTTGGTCGAATGTTCAAAATGTGGTGCTAAATACATTACATGTTCAAATTGTGGTTCAATTCTTAATAGGGTGCATTTAGCACTCGATATTTTTCAAATTAAAGTAAAATGTTCAAAATGTGGTACTGAAAACAAGGAATTGTCTGAATGGGTTTTAAATATTAACAAAAGTAAATGAATTACTAATTTTATCAATAAATATTGAAAAGAATTTAGACAGTGCCTCGAATTTAAATTTTGAAATTGAAAATCAAAGAAAAAAATCAAACAATTACTCTTTTTTGAGTAATTCACTCCTAAAAATGAGTAATGTTTTAATTAGATCAAAATCGAATTAATATTATATTATGGAAACAACTACTCTTGAAGTTTCAGAAAAACCTCGAATTGTTCCTGACAACAATCGAAAAAATTTAACAATAGAAATTGTAGGTGCAGCATTATTTAGTGCACTATCAATTGTTTTATCTGTTTATTTACCGCCTTTTCGTCTGGCTTGGGGAATAGCATATTTTGATCCTGTTTCAATTATATGGATATCTGCATTCTTAATTTTTGGATTTAGAGCTGGAATTTTAACTAGTTTAATCGGTACTGTCGGTTTAATACTAGTAGATCCATTTTTAGCATATTTTGGTCCCTTCATGAAGTTTTTATCTACTATTTGGTTTGTTTTAATTCCTTATTTGTACATAAGATTTATAAGAAAATCTCGCTTTAATGGGAATGATCTAAAGAAATTAAGCAATTACATTCCAAGTATGCTTATTGCGTGGGCAATTCGTTGTATTTTGATGTCAATTCTAAATTATTTAATTATTACTTATATGTTTAATATGCAAGTTGATTTAGGATGGCTCGGTTTATCAGAATTAACGGGAATTTGGGCAATTTTGATCACTGTCTTTGTGTTAAACACGCTTCAATCTTTGTTTGATGTAATTGTTCCATATCTACTCGTTTTTTCAACGAAGATTTATGATCGATATCAAATTTACTAGTTTTTTATTCAATTCTTTTATTTATTATTGAGTTCGGGAGATTTCAGTAAAAATTTTCATACTTTATAGAAATTTTAGATAAAAAGAACAATTTTAAATTGTAAATTTGGAATTTTTAGGTAGATACATTTAATAATTAACCCAACGAAATTGTAAATATGATATTAATGAGTATATTTGAATTTTTAAGTTATTCAAAAGTTGGAACCGAAGGAATAATGAATTTTTTAGTTTTTATCCT
Source organism: Promethearchaeum sp. (assembly GCA_030613185.1). GTDB lineage: Archaea > Asgardarchaeota > Lokiarchaeia > Sigyniarchaeales > Promethearchaeaceae > Promethearchaeum. The sequence continues at coordinate 6,465 of JAUWMK010000182.1, read as the reverse complement.
CTTAATTGTTGTTATTGTCAGTAATATGAAAAAGGAACTCGCTCCTGATTGTAAAAAGGGATTCTCAAAATTTTTTGTGGCGGTTTTAGTCTTCCTAATGTTTTCTACGTTTTTTGATTTTGCTTATAGTTTAACCTATAAAATTATGTACGATCTTGTGTATAATGGTGAATTAGATTACTTTGACTTCTACTATACAATACGTATTCTCTGGGGGGTTACATATGGGCTTTCTTTTTTGAATCAGTTTATAGCTTTTATCCTGCTTTTTAGTGCAATTGAGATTAAATTGTTCAATAAGAAGAGTAATTTTAAATTTTTAATTTTTGCAATTATTTTCCTTGTAGGAATATTTTTATTCACAATAGCCAATATTGTTTTATATTACACAATAGGTGGCTTAGGTTATCAAATATCAAGGTTAGTTTTAGCTGTTCTCACAAGTTTAAATTATATAATTATCGCAATTGCTATTCGTGTTTTACTGCGAAAAACTGGCAAGGAAAATGAATCACTTAAAGTTTATACTAAATCGATTTCCATTGGTGTGCTTTTTTTATTTAATCTTCATTCAATAGTTCAGATATTTCAAATTGTTCGTTCTTTTATTAGCTATATCTTCTATTCAAATGAATATTTTGTATATAATGATCTTCTAAATTTGATTTTTTATGGATTGTTCTTCCTTTCAAGTCTATTATTTATAATCGGAATAATAGTTCTTGCATTAGGTGCAATAAAAACCATGTCTGTGCCCTTAACTTTTTCAAAGACAAAAGGTGTAAAAGGGATTCCACGAAAAATCGCAAATTCCTGTCCAAAATGTAGAGCTCCCATTCCAGCTGGGGCAGAATTTTGCACGAATTGTGGGCACCATTTCTAATGTACTTTTTCTTATTGAAACATTTTTAACACTATTTTTTTAATCCTATTCCACATTATTATCTTTACAAGCTAATCTGATATCAAGATTTCGTAGAATTATTTGCAGGAGATTTAAGATGAAACAAGAAAGAGTCTTTGATGAAAGTGGAATACCCAAAAATCGCGTCATCGCCGATTATCCAACTTCAAAAGCTCTTAAACTTCATCCAGATTTACGAAACCACCTTAAATCAACGGATCCTCCAAGAATTAAAAATGAAGATCGAGAAACTCTATTGTTATATAACAAATATATCGCTAAAGATCTATATGCTCTCGATATAAAATTCGCCGAACATGCCATAATCCCAACGCCTATTATGAGATATAATTTCTTAATGCACGCTATCAAACCCAATTCTTCGATTATTGAAATTGGAACGGGTGCAAGTGCGATTATTGCTATGTTGGCGGCCAAACATTTTAATGCTCAAGTGTTCGCTACAGAAGTGGATAAAGAATATATAAATCTTGCAAACCAAAATATTAAGCGAAATAATTTAGAGTCTATGATAACAGTTATTGATTCGCATGGATCTTTCTTTAAAAATGTTGTTCCTAATGGGCTTAAAGTTGATTACATTATTTCAAATCCGCCTTATTACGATAAAATTCTCTCACCAAAGGTCATTTGGGGTGGAAAAAACCATGAATTGATTGGAAATGGTAAAATGGGAGAATCGTTCATTTTAAGAATGATCGAAGAAGGATGGAATTATTTAAAAACTCCTGGAACAATTTCGTTTATTATACCTAAAACAAGGCAAAATACATTAATTGCTGTCGAGGATTACTTAAATTCAAACGATTTTGATTATGATATTGTCGGTTTACTTGCAGGAAATCGAACGAGATTTATTTTTCGCATTTTTAAAAATAATTTAGCAGATATTAATCGGTTATCGGAAATGGATTAATAAATTTATAAAACAGATTAATGAAATGGATTATAAGTAAAAAGATTAAGATAATAATATAGAATGTCTCAAATTTTTACAAAGAAATTTATAATTATCGGGAATCCTGGTGTCGGTAAAACGTCTCTTATTAAAAATTTCGTTGAAGGTTCTTTTCTTAGCGAATATAAATCCACTATCGGAACCAATCTCTATACTAAAACTCTCGAATTTAAAAGTGGCAAATCTGAAGACAATGAAAATAATGAAGGTAATGATATAACTGTTAAACTCGTTCTTTGGGATATTGCCGGCCAAGTTCAGTGGGATTTGATGCGTGGGGCCTACTATCAGGGTAGTCATGGTGTTTGTGTGGTAGGAGATCTCAGTAGTAAACGCACATTTCAAAAAATAGAAAAATTTTGGGTTAAAGATGCACGTGAAACTTGTAATAAATCGATTCCTGTCATACTTCTTGCAAATAAAAACGATCTGAAAGCAGAAATAAGCGAAGAAGAGGTCAAAGAGCTCGCTAATAGGTGTAATGTTGATCGGGTAATTTTTACAAGCGCAAAGACCAGCTACCACGTGGAAGAGGCTTTCATTGGATTAATAAAATTGTGTTTAAATGTCGATTCTCTAATTTTTGTAGATTATGAATAAAAGAAATAATGAGAAAATGAAAGAATTAGAGAACGAAAAAAAAAAAAAAACGCTAGTAATACTTTTTCTTTAACAGCTTTGAATTAACCGCGTATCCTTTCAAGTAGTAGCATCATCATAATGCTTAGGAGAATTTGCATTTCTTCAAATTCACTCATTTCAGCTAGTTTTTCGATCTTGAATTTTCCTTCAAAGAAAGCAGGTTGCTTCTTAACACGCATCATTTCAGTCCCATCCAGTTTTGCTATTAAATAGGAAGGATGAAAAACATAACCCGCACACATACCAATACAAGGGATGGAAGAAAATATTGCGTCCATTATTCTTACAAAGACACTTTCTTCAGTAATTGTCATCAATTGACTTTGACCTTGGAAAATTTCATAACTGGCTCGAAACATAGATCTCATTCCTTTACGTTTAATTGAACCAAGGCTTTGGCCACCCATATCAGTAAAATTATAGCGCGCAGAGAAATCTATAATTCTGTCTGCATTGATTGTATAAAGCTGATTTGTTAGGGTGGTATCTGTAAATACTTTTATTGCTTCTTTGAGTTTAAACATCTTTTGCTTAACATAAAATAACATCATTCCGTTATTGTCAGTTACAGAGAATCTATTACCAAAAGTCGCAATTTTAAAAGAGACATGTAGTGGAAATTCCATTTTTTTTTTAACCTCTAAAATTTTTCTATTTATTCATTTTTTTCTGGTAATTTGACTATTTTAAATCAATTATTAGATAAATTGCTTCAAATTACGCAGTAATAATTAATTCGTAATGTAACTTAAAAGTGTTCTTCTGATTAAGAAAATATTTTTATACCGATGAGCCCATTAACAATTTCAAAAAAAAATTAGAAGAATGAAAAGAAAAACAGTAAAATTCGATGCCATAAATTAATACAAAATTATACACAGAATAAATTAGAAGAAAAAATTTTTTTTTTTGAAAATAAAAATCATTAATTTGGGCTAATTTTATCCAAATCACTCAGATCCAAACCGGCGCCAATATCTTCAGGCATTTCAGATAGGAATTCATCCAAAATCTCCCGAAGTTCCTCGCCCGAACGCTTAAGTACGAGCCTAATTAAACCCAGATTTACATCAACATCGGAAATTAAACATAATACTCCTTTTCCGCAACTGGCTGCAAAAATCTTACCTCCGTCAAATTCGGATGTGACTATTTGAAGACCGCCAAGTTCCAAATTATTTCCTTGTTCCTCGGATGCACAGAATACAGCGCTAGCTATAGCTCCAATACCGTCCACATCTAATGGGATATATGAAAATTTTGAAACATGAGCAATTGTTAACCCAGTTTTGTCAACGAGAATAACTTTTCGAATCCCCGACTCGGATTTAATAATTTTACTTAAAATCGTATTGAACGATGAAGTTGAAAGTGACATGTTTTTTTTTTGATCTCCAATTTTATGGTTACTTAATTAATCAATAAAAAATAACCTTAAAAATTTTGGTAATGCCATTAATTTCCTTTTTTTGTTGTGAAAAAGGTTCTTTAGTGGTATATTAAACAAAATTTTTTAATCAAATTTATACGTAATTCCTTGGTTAAGAATAAATTTTTTTATAGCATAGCTTCTTCATCAGTGGTTGCGACTTCATAATAGATTTGAGTCAGTGTATCTTTAGCATCTGCCCAACGTTCGGGATCACTGCTAATTAAATCATCAAGATATCTTTCGAGCATTTTCATAGTTGCATTGCGTTCTCTTTTGATATGAATGTTTAGACATATTTCCAGATCAACTATATCATAAATCCCAAGAGTTGATAAGATATTTTTGACTAATTCATCATCAGGTCGTTCTAATTCTTTAAATTTCTTTATTTCTTCTTTTAGTTTGTTAATATCGATGTTTGCAATCATTTTTATCATTATGGTTTTTCGTATTTTAGGATAAATGGATCAAGAAATTAAAAAAAAATTAAGGATCTAATCGATCCGGAGTTCGTGGATACATGATGCATTCTTTAATTTGACTAATTCCGGTGATCACCTGTAGCCATCTGGCGATTCCTAATCCTGCACCTGCATGAGGTGGCATTCCATACTCGAATGCTTGGAGGTGGCTTTTAAAGTCTTCAGGATTAAGTCCTTTATCTATTAGATTTTGTTTAAGCAAATCTTTATCATGCACTCTTGTGCCGCCCGATGAAAGTTCCAGCCATCCTTTTTGTAAATCAAATCCTTCACTTAATGTAGGATCATCTAAATCGTGCATTATGTAGAAAGGTTTTATGCTCATTGGCCAGTGGGTTATATAGTAATATCCTGGTAAGATTTCACCGAGTTTTCTTGAGGCTTCAGTGTCAAAATCTTCCCCAAATTCTATTTTCATGCCCCCTTTTTCTTCCAACATTGTTAAAAGTTCTTGATATGTATAACGAGGGAACGGAATCTTTGGCACCTCGAAAGTTTCCCACTGTCCTAAGATTATCAAATCATCTTTACACTGTTTTTTGATTTGCTTTAGAACGTGTTGAACAAGGCCTTCTAAAGCGGTTAAGACATCATCATAATTCGCAAATGTTAATTCTATATCAAGTTGATAAATTTCGCATACATGCCTATTTGTAAATGATTTTTCAGCGCGGAAACAAGGACCGATTTCAAATACATTTTCAAAGGCTCCACACAATCTTTCTTTATATAATTGCGCGCTTTGGGATAGATATGCATCTTTATCAAAATATTTTATTGGGAAAAGTTCTGTTCCTCCTTCTGTGGCGCTTCCAATAATTTTAGGAGTAAAAATTTCTGTATATTTATTTTTAACTAAATATTTTCTAATTTCGTGGAGTAAGATAGAGTTAATACGAAAAATTGCTTGATTTTGTGGATGTCTAAGATCCAATGAGCGATGATTTAACCTTGTATCCAAATCCGACATTGTTTTTCCTGTCATATCAACAGGTAATTGGTCGATCGCTTTATTTAAGATTTTAATTTCGATTGGAATAAGCTCGACTCCTTGCGGGGCTTTTTCAAACAATACAACCTTTGCCTTTATTAGCAAGCACCATTGATTTCCAATGCTTTTTATCTTTTCAAAGAGCTCATCAGAAACAACTCCTTTTTTGGCTGTGAGCTGGATAGTTCCAAATTTATCTTGCAATACAATGAAAGTCATTTTTCCTAGCTTTCTTATTTTGAAAACCCAACCTCCAACAACCACTTCTTTATTATTCAATTTTTTGGAGAGTTCTGAAGAATAGTGGGTTTTTCTAAGAGTTCCTAGTTGTTCTAATTCCATAAGGGGAAAAATTACTGATTAATTTTCAACTTTACGCTTATTAAGAATTAAAAAAAAAATGAACAGTTTAACTTGATTTCCTTAATTCATTTAATAAAATTGTTGCGTAACAACCTTTAGGGAGTGAAAATTCTAATTTAATCCCTTTTGGATCTAAATTTGGATAATTATTGGTTATAAATGCTTGATTTACATTGAGATTTGATGGACGTATAAAAATTGCCCTATTAGTTCCTTCGAATTTAAATAATCTTCTTTCATTTTGCATAAATTCAGATAAAGTAAATTGTTCTTCATCTAAAATGTCGTTATAAATTTCATCAAATACCGGATAATCTGGTAGATTTGTCTTATATCCTAATATTGGGGCAAGAATTGTTGCACGATCTCGTAGAAAAGCTTTTTCAATATTTTTATCATTCCAGCCACCTCCACCTTCATATCGGTATTTGACCAGTGAAGGGCTTCCTTTAATATCTTTAAGAATTGCAATTACATCCCCTTTAACAGGTGTAGATATAGGTATTCCACTTTTTATTCTTCTCGATACAGCTTTATTGAACAAGAATGATTGATATGAGGAAAGAATTAGATTACATAACGACACTGGGAGTTCCAAGTAAGCTTTTCTATAATCTAATTCCTTTGAAAGTTGTTCAATTATAAATTTTTCATAAAACAAAGAATTTGGGC
>JAUWMK010000341.1 GCA_030613185.1 Promethearchaeum sp. | reverse complement strand
GTTTTTCAATATTAATGGTTTTTTAAGAATTACATTTAAAAAAAATTTTTCTATATTTAATAATTAATAATAATACAGAGGAAAAATGACTGACCTTTCGATGTTTTATAGTGAACCCGTATTTCGACCACCTTCTGAAGGCAATTCGCTTCTTTTGACGGTATCTATTGGGTGTAGTTTTAGATGTACTTTCTGTTATCCTTACAGACACAAGAAATTTTCTATCAGAAATATTGGAGATATTAAACGTGACATTGATATCTCAAAGAAATTATATGGAGATTCTATCAGAAAAATCTTTCTCCTTGATGGAAATGCTTTCATCTCAAAACCAGATAAACTTGTCGAAATTTCAAATTACTGCTATCAACAGCACAAGAACTTACAACGAGTAAGCGCATACGCCCATGCAAACGATATTATAGGTAAATCGGATGAGGACTTAATGAGAATTGCAAAATCGGGTCTTACCATGGTTTATTTAGGAATTGAAACAGGAGATAATGATCTATTAAAAACAATTAATAAGAAAACCACTGCAGAAAATTTAATTAAGGCAGCTCAGAAATTACACAAATCAGGAATAATCTTATCTGGCACAATAATATTAGGGTTAGCTGGAAATAATCCTGAGTTAAGTAAAAAACATGCGATATCCACAGCAAAATTAATTAATGAAATGAACCCAATAAAATCCCAGATATGGTATATATCTGCTTTAAGTTTAATGTTACCTCCTGGAACAGAAATAAAGAAAGATGTCAAAGAAGGAATCTTTACTCCTTTAAATCAAAAAGATACATTGAAAGAATTAAATAATATTTTAGAGAATATTTCAGACGATCTTCATGGGTGTGTCTTTAGATCAAACCACGCGAGTAATTATTTAGCGTTAAAGGGTATATTAGCTAAAGATAAAGATGATTTAATTCAAAAAGTAAAATATGGGTTAAGTCATCCTGAATCCCTAAGACCTGAATATTATCGAGGACTTTAGAAATCAATGATATTGTGATTGACAACGACTACCACCGATAATCTAGAATACCAAACAAATATTAATTATTCACTCACGCATTATATATAAAGAAGGTTAAACTATGGAAAAAGAATTTTTGGAGTATTTGGATTCTGAGAAAAATATTCTTAACGGTTTTATTAGAGATTATTTTCAGCAGTCAATTCAAGAGGAAGAAGAGCCATTTTTGCGAGAATTTCTTTCATTCGGTCAATATTTCATTGTTCAAGGGGGGCGTAGATTGCTTCCCATCTCTTTAAAAAATACATTCATGGGTTTAAGTTCAGAAAGGGACATTTTGGAATATTCTGATGAAATTTATCAAGTAGGTGTTAGTATTGAGATGTTACATGTTTCCAATTTAATGATTGATGATTTAATTGATAAAGAAGAATTTCGTCGGGGGAAAAAAACGTTTCATCGGTTCATTAGTGAAAAAATGACCCATCTTAATAAGTTAGAATTGGAAGAATATGCAATTTCATCGACTATTTACGGCGCGAATATCATTTCATTAATGGGTTCCAAAATAATCAAAAATTCGAAATTTAATACCGAAAGGAAAGAGAAAGCACTTGCTCTATACCTAAATGGGATGTTAGGGATGACTAGGGCTCATTTACTTGAAGAATATTACAAACAGGTCCCTTTAGAGAAAATAAATCTCGAAAATTATCTTATTTTAGCTGATAAAAGAGCTAAACAGATGGAAACAGCTGTTGGCTTGGGAGCTATTTTTGGAAATGCGCGAAAATCCCAAATGGACCCTTTAATGCAGGCAATGAATAAAATAGGAATTATTGCTCAAATAGTTAATGACATAGATGGAACTTTCGGAAAAACATCAAACAAAAGATCTTTAGATTCCGATATAAAAAATGGTCAAAACACTATCCTTACAGTAGTTTCTTTCCAGAGTGCTGATAAAAAGCAAAAAAAAATACTTAACAATGTATTGGGTAATCGAAATGCGTCATCTGAAGAAATTGAGTCTGTTAGAGATATATTTAAAGACACTGAAGCAGTAAATTTTGCTTCTATTTATTCCAATAATCTCAAAAATGATGTTTATCGCAATCTACAGCGAGTTTATCCGGGTTTAAGAAAAGAAATCATGAATTATTATTCTCAACTTTTAGGATATATCACTGATTACAAAAGTTGAGGATCTTTAGAAGAACATTAGGTAGGTAGAAGAAGATAAGCACAAACAAAATAAAAAAATCTTTGGAATTTGAAAATCAAATTGTGAAAAGAAATTATTATCTATTTAAACATCAATTAATTTATTTATTGGATTCTGGCCTTGATTTTCTTAGAAGAGAATATGTAAGGCGAAATAGTGATACAACATTTCTGGAATTTACTGCTCAGAATTATTACGATTTTATTTTAAAAGACTATATCCGTAAAAAAATTAAAAACCAAATAAATTTCATTCTAAATTCCGGATTGTTGTGTATTGATCATATTAATGATGGGGCGGTTGATCCTGATTATTTAGATAAAATTATTGAACAAAAATACCCGGAATATGCATCAAATGATCTAAGTTTGTTGCATTCTTCAAACAATCATCCTGGATTTTCTGAATTACAAACAATCAGCCGGCTTACATTTAGAGTTTCAATTATCCAAACAACATATATACTTTCATGTAACGATCCCGAGGTAAAAACTTACCTTCAATTAATGAAGAAAGTATTCCCAACAAAAAAAGAAAGTCAAGATGCGCTTAATTCCATTTTTTCAATGTTTAATTCAATGGTGGATTGTTATGAAAAAAATTTAGAAATTATCACAATTCCCTTTTATAAACCAACATTCAATCTAAGAGATTTTCAATTCGTTAGACTATGTTATGAATATGCAATTAATATAATTGATGAACAAATAGATGAATTATATCCGGAGGAAGAGTAATTTGAAAAAAAATCAAATGCAAAAAATAAAACCAGAAATTAGAAATGCACTAAAAACTCTTGGTTTTACTGATTATAATATAAATATATATATTTCTCTTCTCAATTCTGGTGAAATGAATGCACATGAATTATCTAAGGTAACTGGGGTACCCTACTCTAGGATTTATGAAGTCTTAAACGAGATGACAAATAATCAAAAATTATTAACAAAAATTGATGGACGTCCCTCAACATTCATTGCAAATAATCCAAAAGAGATATTTAAATCAATTAAGCAACAAAAAGATGATGATTTTGAAAGTAATATGCAAGTATCTCTTCCATATTTAAATGATCTATACGGGGATCATAATTTAGCTAAGCAAATATCATTTACGGTATTTGAAGGAGCGAAATCATGCCGAGATCATGTGAGAAATGTCTTGAACTTCACGGTTAAAAACCTATCTTTTTCTGTAAAAGAAATTGAGGATGTTTATAGAGCAATTAAAGTGAATTTTGAATTCTTAAAACGAATTGGTTGTAAAGTTCAGATCATTATTGAGGAGCGATTTAGAAAATCAAAAATTTATGAAGAAGTAAAGAAAACTTGTGAAATAAGATTTGTTCCAAAGATCCATGAAACCTTATTAATTTCTGACGGAAAAACTGCATTTATGTCTGTAATGTCCAATTTTAATATTTTAAAACCATCGGAAATTTCGCATTCTATAATTTCCTCATCGGATTTAATATATGTGACTTTTGTTACAGAGATTTTTAATCGTTATTGGCAAAATTCAATTCAGTAGGGTAATTTTTCAAAAAAAAAAAGTAAAAATGTAGGTTTTCCATTTTGCATGGACAATCTCCCATAAAAATCCAGTTGGTTTACTTTTTATGTTCATTGAAAAACCCTTTATTCATGAACTTCACTTAAATTCTGCCACTTCAAAAAGAGGATTATCTTTCTGAAATCTAATGGATTGGTGCTTATTTGAAATTATTCCAACATCACACCAAAAAACATCACTGTCATCCAAAGCACGAACAAAATCATCAAATTCTTGAGAATCAACTGCTATCAGCATAGGTCCAGCAATTTCTGGTGAAAATCCCTCACGTAAGCGATATCCAAAGTATTCTGCTAGCGAATCAGTTAATGGAATTACAGGAATCTTTGATATGTCTGCACCCAAATTTGAATCTTCTAGCATTTCCTCGAGATGGCCTGAAAAACCAAAACCTGTAATGTCGGTCATAGCATGGATTGAATTAAAGAAGTTTCCTTCATGTACAATTTTAACAACATTCCTATTTGAAGTTGTCATGCATTTTACTCCGATATCAATAGATTTTCTGATTTCATCCAAATTATAATCATCCAAAAGTGAGATTTCACTTTTCATTACTCTATAAGCTGCCATAATTGGTTGAACTCCTAAAGGTTTTGTCACAATTAAGCGATCTGATATTTTGATTCCTCTCTTTTGAATGATTTCAGTATTTTTTAAAACTGCTGATGCTGATCCTCCGAATAATGGCCATGGGTTATAAATTGTATGCCCTCCATGTACATCTGTGTTAATATCCTTCAGAAAATCTCTCATTCCATTAATGATCTTCATTGGAAAATCTGTAGGAATATCTGTCGGAACTCCTATGAATGCAGAAAAATTGGTAACAGATAATGCATTCAATGCAAATAGATCGTTTGTAACATTACATGCAGCAATTTTTCCCATGATATAAGGATCATCGTGGATTGCAGTAAAAATATCGATATTTGAAATTAATTTTAATTTTTTTTCAAGATCAATATTTATTATAGAACAATCTTCAGCTTTAGATGGTAACCCAGCGGATGTTAAAATTTCTTTTAATTTGGCAGAAGGTACTTTACAAGATCATCCATGAAGCGAACACTTTTGTGTCAAAAGATATTCAGAATTTTTTCTTCTCTGTTCACTCATAAATTCACCTCCAAAATTACAATTAGAAAATTATCATTTTTCAATCAATTAAAAGAATTTGGTTAAAAATGAAAAGGAAAAAAACTTTAGCCCAAGTGTCTAGCGACACTTGTTAGAGATAAAGTTTCTATTTTTTATTCACGTTCTTTAAGTCATCCTTTGGGTTTAAATCTTCAAGATCCAAATGTTCTGCTTTCTTAATTAACCGTTTGAATCC
>JAUWMK010000247.1 GCA_030613185.1 Promethearchaeum sp. | reverse complement strand
TAAATTTTCGATTATTAAAAGATGAAAAAGAAATATTAATAACAATCGCACGTTCACGTGGTATATCTGTAGCAGAATTTGCCAAGAAAGCAGTTTTAAAAGAAATTACGCCATTAAGGTTAGATTTAGCATTTAGATTATTGAAAGAAGGAAAAATCGGATTCAAAAGGGCATGGAAGATATCAGGGTTAACATATCATGAATTTTTAATTGAATGGAGTAACCGTGAAGCTGAAGAGAAAATTAGTCAAAAAACAGAAGAAAAAGGATTGAAATATGCATTATCGTTTGATTTGGAACCTTTTTTCAAGGATAATGAAAACTAAGATTAAAATTATCGAGAGATTGGAATTACCATGATATTTTTAACAGATACATGCTTTTGGACACATTTGTTTGATTTATATTCATTCGGGAAAATAGATTTAAGTAAATATTTAGCGAATTTAAAATGGGGCTTAACTAAAGAACTATTAAACGAAATTGCTGCACTAAATATGGAATCTTTTTTTCCAAAATCAGATTCTTACATTATTCCAATAAATGAAACAGAGTTCACAAATTTCCTTCACAAATATCCTTTTCTTTCAGAGTTAGATAAAGCAGATCAAACTTTAGCTGCAACAACATATAGAGATAAATTAACATTAATAACTGATGATGGAGGATTATTCATGCTATCTCAAGCATTGGGCATTTCATCACTAAGATTGCCACATTTTTGCATACTTCTTACCAAGGAGGGAATAATAAAGAAAAATTTGATGTTTAGAATAATGAAATATTGGAAATCAATAAATAGGTATTTGAAACAAGATTTAAAAAAATGGGATTCAACTTTACAAGATATTCGATAACAATTTGAGGGAGATTTCTTATTTTATAAAGATTTTTTAGTAGATGAAGATTAATATTCTATATTTTTTAGCCAATCATTGGCATTCTCAAATAATATAAACTTTACATTCTATTTTTAAAAATATGAAAATCATAGTTTTAGTTGGTAGCCCGAAAGGAAATCAAAGTATAACAAAGCATTATGTCTTATATTTACAGAAAAAATTCCCAGAGCATGATTTTTTATTCCAAAATATTGCACAACAAATTAAAAGAATAGAAAAGAGTGATGAAGCGTTTCAAGAAATAATAAACAAAATAAGGTTATCAGACGCAATTATCTGGGCATTTCCTTTATATTTTTTAATGGTTCATGCAAATTACAAGCGATTTATTGAGTTAGTTTATGAGAGAAAAGCAAACGGTGCATTTAGAGAGAAGTATGCTCTTGCAATCTCCACATCTATCCATTTTTATGATCACACAGCTCATAATTATATTCATGGCATTTGTGATGACTTAGATATGAACTATTTTGGCCGATATTCAGCAGGAATGAATGATTTAATGAAAGAAGATAAGAGAGAAAATTTTTTGAAATATGCAGCTCAGTTCTTTGATTCTGTTGAGAAGAAATTACCAACTTCAAGATTCTTTCCAAAGATTATTCAATCCAATTTTGAATATTTACCTGGAGAATCAAATATCAAAGAGAAAATCGATCTTGGTGGAAAAAAAGTGTTAATTGTTTCTGATGTTGAAAAAGGAACTAAATCTTTGAATTTACAAAAAATGATTGATAAATTCAAGGAATCATTTTCTGATGAAATTGAGGAGATAAACTTGCAAGATTTAAATATTAAAGGGTCATGTCTAGGTTGTCTTCAATGTGCTTATGACAATCAGTGTTCCTACATAGGAAAAGATGATTTTATTGAATTCTATGATTCTAAGGTTAAAAAAGCGGATATCTTAATATATGCTGGAACAATAAAGGACCGATATCTTTCCTCTCGTTGGAAGATGTTTTTCGACAGAAGTTTTTATAATACCCACATACCAGTTCTAATGGGAAAGCAAATTGGGTTTATAATATCTGGTCCACTTTTACAAATTCCCAATCTTCGAGAAATATTCCTGGGGTGGAATGAAACAACTGGAATAAATTCAGTTGATTTTGTTACCGATGAATCACAAAATTCTGAAGAAATCGATGGTTTATTACATGCACTTGCCTCCAAGTCAATTAAATTATCTGAAATTGGTTTTATCAATGAGCAAACTATGAGGGGGGTCTGTGGGAAGAATATATTCCGCGATGATATCTGGGGCGGGTTGCGATTTCCATTTAGAGCTGATTATAAATTTTATAAAAAGCACGGTTTCTTTGATTTTCCCTATAAAAAGCGCAAATCGATCTTTATAAGTAAGATAATGCTGTTTTTGTCCCGATCTAAGGGATTTAGAAAAGAAGTTAACAGTCGAATGATATCTCAAATGACTGGACCTATTAAAAAAATTATTGAAGAAAAATAATTATAGAAAAGTATAGAAAACGATATTAGTGTAATTTATGACTCTGCTGACTGATACCATTCGGAATATTGAAGATATGTCTCAGAAACAGATAAAAATTGATGAATTCATTCAGTTAGTTACAAATTTTCTACATAATATGACTACATTTGAAGATATTCTTGATATTTAGTCATCTTCTATTTTTTGCTCTTGATTTTCTTATTTAGATTTCTTTTACACAATTTATGTTATACCACTTATTATTATTAGTGGTCTTATAAAGAAGGATACTTTTATATTATTGTGGTCTATTATGTTTTTAATGAATAAAGAAACAGCCTTCAAATTTCTTATAACTGAATTCCATGAATTAAAATTTCCTGTCATTAAAAATCGTCTATATATATTACCTGAAACAGAAAAAATAATTACAATTGTAGGAGTACGACGTTCGGGTAAAACTTTTTTCTTATATCAAACAATTCAAAATTTACTCGTGAAAGGAGTTCCTAAAAAATGTATTATATATATAAATTTTGAAGATGACAGACTGTTTTCATTAAATATAGAAGATATGAATGATTTAATTGAAGCTTATTATTCATTATATCCAGATACTAAAGAATTAAAGAAATATTTCTTTTTTGATGAGATTCAAGTTATAAAAAACTGGGAATTATTCATCAGGAGATTAGATGATAAAGAAAATATACGACTGTTTTTAACTGGATCTAGTTCTAAATTAACAAGCCAAGAAATTGCTACATCTTTAAGTGGTAGGACTTTATCAATTCAATTTTATCCTTTGAATTTTCTTGAATATCTAAACTTCTTCAATGTTAAGGTGCCAAAAAACTTTAGATTTAGCGAAATTCGCCATAAAATTAGAAATTTATTTGAAAAATATGTTTTTGAGGGAGGATTTCCTGAAGTAATTACAACCAGTAATTTAAAATCTGAAGTTCTTCGAAGTTATTATGATTTAATTTTTTATAGAGATCTAGTTGAACGTTATAATCTTAGAAATTTTATTGCTTTGAGGCATCTAATGAGATATTTACAAACTAATGTTGCAAATCCTTTTAGTTTTAATTCATATTTTCGAATTCTTAATCAACAAATTAAAATTAGCAAAGATACATTATTAGAATATTTTGGTTATCTCCAAGAGATACAATTCATCTTTTCAGTAAAACTTTTCAGCTATTCAGTTAAACAGCAACAAGTCAATCCAGTAAAGATCTATTGTATAGATAATGGATTAAGAAACAACGTTGCATTCCAATTTTCAAAAGATGAAGGTAGGTTAGTTGAAAATATTATATTTTTAACTCTTAAACGTAAATACTCTGAAATTTATTATTGGAAAGGAAAAAATGAAGTAGATTTTGTTATTCATATTTTACAAAAAAAAAAAATGCTGCTGATTAATGTATGTTATGATGATGAAATTCCATTACGTGAATATAAAGGTCTTAACGAATTCAAAAAAACATTTCCAGAAATAAACTGTAAAATGTTGATTTTAACAAAAAATATTACTGAATCTAACACGGATATAATAAAAATGCCCGTTTGGGAGTGGATATTATCAGAAACTTTGTCTAGCAATAGTTAAAAAATTCTGAAGAAAATGATGGTTTATTACATGCAATTGCCTTCAGTCAATTGAATAAAAATAATTGTAGAAAAGTAAATTTTTTTATATTTAAATGAATCTTACGATCATACTAAAAATTATCTTTTCCAAGATTAGATTAAATGGTTAGTAAAGAATTTTTAATATTACATTTGAAAATTTCGCAAAATTGAATTTTTAATCAATATCATAAAAAATATTGATTGAAAATCCTACAAGTTAAAAAAAATCAATCCAAATAAATTGGGATCTTTGTGGGAATTTTTTTAAATTTTATATATTATATATTCGGCTGTATTTTTCATTCAAATAATCAAGGAAATACTTAGTGTCTGGGGGTTGATTGCAAATATTATTAATTAAATCGATTGGATCGTATATACTTCCTTTATTCTGAACGTTAGTGACTAACCAATTTCGTATTTTACTAAAGTCTCCTACTCCCAGTTGATCCTCCCATTCTGGGATCGATTTTCTCATGGTTGCTAACATTTGGCTATTATATATATTACCTAAAACATAAGTTGGGAAATATCCTATTAACCCTGCATACCAATGAGTATCTTGAAGAACCCCTTCAGCATCATTTTCAATTTTAACTCCCAAATATTCTTCCATTTTTGCATTCCAGATATCTGGTAATTCTCCAACAGAAATCTTTCCCGCAATTAAATCTTGTTCAATTTCAAAGCGAAGAATTACGTGTAAATTATAAGTAACCTCATCAGCATAAATTCTGATCTTACTTGGGGTGATTGCATTAATAGTTTTAATGAATGTATCTGTATCCAGCGAGTTAAAAGCAGGCATATATTTTTGAACCACTTTGGGATAAAAATATTTGAGAAATATTGGGTTTTTTCCAACTATATTTTCAGCAAATCTACTCTGCGATTCATGAATTCCCATTGAGATTGTTTCTCCTACTGCACTAAACCAGTGTTCTTCTGGAGTATTCAATTCATATAATGCATGACCGCCCTCATGAAATGTTGAATATATTGCACCGGTTGGATCATCATCCAAATAGTGTGTAGTGATACGAACATCTTTTGCAAGACCTGTTGTAAATGGGTGTTCTGCTTCATCTACTCGTGAGCGATTTGGTGGTATTCCAAGGAAATTCATTATCCATTTTGAAACTTGTTTTTGTTGATCAACAGGAATGTTCTTTTTTAAAATAGTTGTATTTGGTGGATTATCTGCCACAGCATCTTGATATTTTTTGATTAGTTTAATCACCCCTTCTTTTAAAGGCTTGAAATAACTATCAATTCCTGCTGCAGTCATTTTTGGTTCATATTCATCCAATAATACGTCATACATGGGTTTGTCTGGATCTAAAGCACGGGCTCTTTCTTTAACCAATTCTACCATTTTTTCAAGTTCTGGTTTTATTATAGCAAAATTCTGTTTTTTTTGTTTAGCTTGTTCCCATTTATGTTCAGTAATCGTAGATTGTTTTGTTAATCTTACCACAAGATCGCTGGGGAGTTTGGTCTCACGATCATGATCTCGTTTCCAGAGTTCTACATTTCTTTTTTGAATTGAATCTAACCCAGAATCTGATTTATTACACTGTGAAATTAATTCCCCGATTTGGGTATTGGTTGCTTTTTCGTGAATTATCCTTCCGAGTATAGCTAGTGACTGTCCTCTTTGTTCAATCCCTTCTGAGGGCATATATGTGCGAATATCCCAATATAATATAGATTGGCTGTTCGATAGGTGCCTAAGTTCTTTCATCTGTTTACTTAATTCATCATAATTAGCATTTACCATAATTGAATATCATGGAAGAAAAGTTAAAAATTAATATAAAAATATAATAAAAAAAGTATGTTATGTGTTAAAAAACACACTATTCCTTCTTAGAAATCCTCAGATATTCTACATAATCTTTCTCTTTTTGTAAATGAATTTTAGATATTTCTTCTTTTTTAGAGTTCCATTCTTTTCCATGTAAAGGATACCAAAGAAATAATATTGCACTAAATAAAAACAAAATTGCAGGAACAAGGAAAAAACCAATCATTATCCCAACTTTAGTATGATCTGACTGAATATTAAGAGTTTGATCAAAACCATACTCACTAAAGATTACTAAGTAAAGCCAATTTGCAATACTTATTGAAGGTTTCATAAATAATGCATTTACTCCCGCATAACTTGTTTCTCTTCTTTTTCCAGTTAATGTTTCATCGTAATCGATCAAGTCTCCCATTATTGGTTGTTCACTAACAACTCGGGCAGCAAGTCCAATTCCAATGAAGACCATTACTATTAAAGCAGGAATAAACTCATCTGCAACTAAGAAACATATTAGAAAAATAAGCGATGTAAAAAAGAGCCCGAACAATTGGATTTTCTTCAATCCGTATTTTGGAACCAACATGCTGAAAATAGCAGTAAAGATGAAAAGTGATATAAATATGATTATCAACGGTAACATCGCCATTACGTCTGTTAATTGGAGAATAAATTGGATGTAATAAAATATTCCAGAGATAAGAGTTGTATATGCAATTGTAAAAAGAAAATTACTGCTTTCAAAAATCAAGAAAGGTTTATTTTTAAAACATGCTTTAAGTGATGAGATGATTCCTAGGGATTCTTCTTGTTGTGTGTACTCGTTTTCATATAGAAAATAGCTTCCCCCAAATATAATTATGGACGAAACAATACCAACAATAATCATTGTTGGTTGAAATGCAGGATCAAGTTGGGTTGTTTCTGAACCTGTCAAAAGGAACATTGGAAGTACCATTGACACTAAAACACCGATGGCTCCGAGAATTGTAGTGTAAATACCTAAGTTTGCACGAGACTTTGCCGTTATTGCCATTTCTGCTGGCAACGAGTACGTAACTAAACCAATAAGTGTATATATGGTGTCAAATACAAATAGAACTACAAGCATATTTAAAAATAGCGCTATCTGAGTGTTTCCAAAAAATGGGAACCAGGATAAAATAAACAATAATCCGTATATGGGAGCTCCATAGCGAATATAGGGAATTCTCCGCCCAATTTTGGTTTTTGTTCGTTCTTCAAGAATTCCAAATATAGGATCATTAATTGCATTCCAAATACCAAAAATTAACCATACTGTACCAATTAAACCCAT
>JAUWMK010000261.1 GCA_030613185.1 Promethearchaeum sp. | reverse complement strand
GATTGAATGTGTCTATTCCACCGCAATGATTCTGATTCTGTGTGGAAAATTTTGAGTGAGGACATGCGGATTTTGCTGATTTTTTCGATCGGGTATGTGTTAATCATAATAATCAGAAGGGTAAGAAATTTGATGTATTTAAAATCACAATCGAAAAATCAATACTAAAAAATTATTTTATTAAATATATGGCTGAAATAGGAATAATATGCATTCTACAAGTGAATCTTTTCCATCAACCGAGGCGAAGTTTTTACCACTAATTATCATGGACGAAAGAGAAAGGTACGAAATTCGCTCGGTTTTTGAAACAATCCCGTGCCAACTCAAAATAAAAACCCTCGATATTGCCGACTATGTTATTTCCAAAGACATTGCCATAGAACGAAAGCGTGGAGATGATTTGGTGGCTTCAATTTGCGACAACAGGTTCTTTTCTCAAATCGAAAAACTCAAAAAATACTACAAGAAACCCTTAATAATACTTGAAAATCCTAAAAAAATGTTTGAACGGAAAGGAGTTTACGAAGCGAGTATTTACGGGGCAATACTTTATGCCATTTACAAGATGAAGATTGCACTTTTTCCCACGAGGAATGCCAATGAAACCGCAGAAACTATCTGGAGCTTTGCTAAATTCGTGCAGAAATCAGAGCCGTTTGAATATGAAGCCATAAAAGTAGAGCAAGAAAAAATATCGGTGGATTGTCAGTTATTTTTCTTGGAAGGTTTGTTTCAGGTAAGCGAAAAAAAAGCAACAATCTTGCTGGATCATTTTAAAACTCCCTACAATGTTCTTCAAGCGATAATTCAGACTGAAATAACCTATACCAAATCAGGAAATCCCAAAGGAATATCTGGGAGTTTGGAAGAACTTAAGGGATTCGGCCATAAATTTCTTAAAATAAATAAAGAATTAATTGAAAATCGATTTTGAAATCCATAAAAAAAGGTAAATTAAATTTTCATTCTATTCTGATGTTGATGGTGAATGGGTCGAATTTGAAGGTATTATGTGTCGATCATATTTTTCCCAGATTTTCGATTTATTACTCACAAGAAGATATTTTAGAATTGAAATTATATTCGAGAAAAAACAACAAAATTCATTTTTTATGCCTAAGTAAATTTATAAATACAATTTCTATATTAGGATTAAGCATGATCAATACGTCTTTTAACATATTAGATGAACCTTGGATCCAAGTTAGGGACGAAAAAAATAAAATTGTTGAAATATCTCTTATTCAAACTCTTAATCGGTGCCACGAATTTAAACAAATATATAATCCCTCGCCTCTGATAGAATACGGAATCCATCGCTTTATTATTGCATTCATATCCGATGTTTTAAAAATTAATACTATCGAGGACATATCCGACATATTTCTAAAAAAAAAATTTTCCCATCCCGACATCTGGAAAAAAATCCTTGATTATGCGGAAGAATGGCATGATAGATTCGATCTATTTGATACAAATCACCCATTTTATCAAACCCCTAAAAATAAGATACCGAAAAAAATAAAAAAAAAAAATAAAATAAATTCTAAAACCATAAAAGAACTTTTCCCCTTTTTTCCTGTAGGCACAAATAAAATCTTTCAGTATTACGTCAAAAATGAAGAATTGGCAATTTCTCCTGCAATGTGTGCAAGAACACTTTGTTATTTACCGCCCTTCATATCGTCCGGGGGTCAAGGATATTTTCCCGGAATTAATGGTTCAAGTCCATGGTATGTTTTAGTACTAGGAAAAAACTTATTTGAAACGATTATATTGAATTGTTGCGGATTTAAGCCCAACTCAGGTAATCAATCTCCAATTTGGTGCTTAAATAAAGATTCGGATAATATAGAAAATGATAAAGAAATTTCGACAGTGGCGGGTTTTACTTATTTTCCTCGTGTTGTAAATTTAATACCTCAATCCGGGGGAATATGTTCAATATCAAAAAAAGCATCTTCAGTATTGGTAAAGAATATCTTTTTTACAAGTGCTCCAAAATATTCGGGAAAATGGAAGGATCCGCATTTATGTTATATTCATACCAAGAAAAAAGAAGATAATATAGAAAAAGAAGTGGAATTTCCATTAAGGCCTCTAAAAGATAGAAAAATTTGGAGAGATATTGGATCTATACTGCTTTTAATGCCCGAACAATTAAAAGAATCAGATAAAATCAAATTTGAAAAACCGCTGGTCGTTCAACAATTTAGATTATTACAAGATAATAAAATTATAGATGAAAATTTACCTGTTAGGACTTTATTATATTCGCTCCATACACGACCATCCCAAAAGAAATATTTTAAAATGGAAAAAGTATCATTAACATTACCCGTTTCAATAACGAAAAAACCATGGAGCGGAACAATAATTAATAAATTAATGGGTGATTTCGAAACAGGATCTTCAGTGTTAAAAAAATCCATTTTATCCACAGAATTTCTAAATCTACCCCTCGACGATATTTTATATCAATTCTGGGTGGATATGGAGCACTATTTTTACGAAGATTTTTTAAGTGAACTATCAAATCAAGATGAAATGATCGATGAAAACGATCAAATTGTTATCGATTGGAAAAATAAAATAAAGGAAACGGGTTCTAAAATCATTTCTGATTTATTCGATAGACACAAGCTAAAATCAAAAAACATACGAAAGCAAATTAACGCACTCAATATGTTTAATGGGATTTTGCACAAATCTTTTTTTGGAAATAACAGGAGATGAAAAATTGACATCACAATTAAAAGATCAAAGAGACGAATATGATATCAAATTTCTTAAAAATTTGGAGAAAATGAGTAATCAAGACAGATCGATACTAAAAAGAGGTGCGGGACTCCCGATAAACGAATCTAATAAAAGACTCCTTGTTTTTTATAGGATGTTAAAAGGAATTTCTTTATATCCGAACGAGGAAGAAATTTATTATTTGATTGCTACGCTTTACGCATGGAATTCGATTTCTTTTAATGGAGATTTCGGAAAATCAATGGCTTTACTATCCCAAAAAAAATCAAGCACTCAATCTATAGAAAATCGTTTTATGGTTTTGGTCGATTGTTCCATTGATAGTTCAGTTTTTTCCCGTTATATGTTAAATTTGGTCAAGATAACTGAAAAAAATTCCATCGGAATCGATTGGGACCGTTTGCTTAAAGATTTAAAATATTGGGAACATGAAGATGGTTTTATTCAAAAAAAATGGATCAAATCTTTTTTTTCTTAAAATAAAGCAAGTAAAGCAAATAAAAAACAAAAATCAAATAAAAAAAATAAAAAGATGAAAAATATGCTGATAGAAATGCACGTAATTCAAAATCATTCGCCATCAAACCTCAATCGAGATGAAATGGGGAATCCAAAAAGCTGTATGTTTGGCGGGGTTCAAAGAGCCCGAATTTCCAGCCAATGCATAAAAAGATCAATAAGACAATCCGATATTTTCAAAAATGAAATCAAAGGCTTGGGAGAAAGTTACCGCACTCGAACCTTGCCAAAATTAATTTTCAATGGTTTAGAAAGTGCCGGAGTGGATTCAAATATTGCGGAAATAATATCCCGAAAGTTTTTAAAGTTCGGAAAAGCAAATAAAAACGGGAGCGCTAAAAAATCAACAAAGAAAACTACAAAGAAAAAGGTAATTGCTCCACTTCAAACAAAACAAATACTATTCTTTTCAGATAAAGAAATTTCTAATATTGTTAAAATACTAAAAAAAATGATTGAAGGTAAAACAGAATCCGATATAAAAGATTTAAAATTCGACACCATTGAAAAAAAAATGATTACAGATCATATCTCTGAAATCACTCCCGATATCGGACTTTTCGGAAGAATGACCACATCGAATACTTTTGTAAATATTGATTCTGCTATTCAGGTTGCCCACGCAATTTCAACCAATAGAATAGAACAAGAATTTGATTATTTTGTAGCTGTTGACGATCTCGATAAAAAAGGAGCAGGAATGGTGGGTGAAGCCATATTTACCAGTTCTTGTTATTATAAATATTTCTCCTTTGATACAGACGGATTTCTAAATAATCTTGGCTTTTATGATCTAAAAGATAAAATTGGTTTGGAGATCCTAAAGAAAATTTTATCAGGATTTATCAAAGCATCCGTTTTTATCACCCCATCCGGAAAACAAAATTCTTATGCTGCCAATCAATTACCTGATGCAATTTTAATTAACGTAAGAAGTACCAAAATACCAATCAGCTACGCAAATGCTTTCTTAAAACCGATAAAATATACACGGAACGATGATTTGGTCGAAGCGAGCATTAAAGCGTTGGTGACCGAAGTTAAAAAAATTGATGAAAAATTCAACATAGAAACATCAAAAAGATTGTGGTTTAATTTAAAAGATATTAAAATGCCATCCACAACAGAATGTTCCAACTTTGATGATTTACTTACCGCAATAAATAATACAATCGACGGGTGAAGAAAATAGGCACACCAATTCCGTTGTTAATACTTAGATTGGTTGCACCATTACAATCTTGGGGATATTTATCACATTGGGAAATAAGAGATACCAGTTTCGAACCCTCTAAAAGTGGGATAATTGGTTTACTTTCTTGTGCATTAGGATACCCAAGAATGGATCCCCGAATTTTGGAATTATCAAAAAATTTGGAAATGGGCGTTAGAATCGATAGATCAGGTTCGATCAGAAGAGATTTTCAGACCGCCCAAGGACCTTTTCTGATGGCCAACGAATCAAGATCTAAAAGAAGTGACCATTTGATTTTTAAAAAACAATATATTGAAGATGGTGCCTTTTTGGTGGTTTTAAAGGGCTCAAAGAAAATTCTAAAAAAATGCATGAATGCTTTACAAAATCCAAAATGGCCGACATATCTGGGAAGAAAGTGCTGTGTTCCAACCTGCCCTATTTTTGAATCATATTCTGAAAAATTTCAATCCATTCCAGAAGCCCTAAAAAATTACCCTCTTGACGATCGAACCAATGATTATCTATCGAAGAATGATGCCCAAGAAAAAAAATGCAGGATTTTATGGGACGATCCCAATGGTTCAATTATTCGACACGACAATTATATTGCCAGCCCCGCCCATTTATTTGGTGATCGTTTTATTTGTATGGATTGGATTAATGTCAAAGTTATTTCCGCAATTGCAGGAGGCGATCAATAATTTTCTTCACTCAAATGATTTTAAATTCAAGAGAATATTTGGTCAGACGTGATCTTAGAAATTGTTATAAAATGCACCAGACTATCATGTCATTGTTTCCTCAATCCCACTCAAAAAGAAATTTAAGCTCTTCAAATACAAGTGCACGTGCGGAATTCAATATATTATACAGAATAGGTTTTAACTCTCGCAATAATCAGATTAAGGTTTTAATTCAATCCAAAATAAAACCCGATAGAAGTAAATTGTCAGATGAATATCTTTTAGAATTAGAAAGTAAACAGTTTAGAATAAAAGAAATCAAAGATATCGAATCAAAAATAATAACTGAAGCAAAATACATGTTTAAACTTCGCGCAAATCCCACCAAAAAATCCATTATGACTCCCGATGGAAAAAAAAGAGTTAAAGGAAAGAGAATCTTTTTAAAAAACACTAAAGATCGAGAGCAATGGTTAGAAAGAAGAAGTATTGAAAACGGGTTCGAGATCCTAAATATCGAACAGATGAGATTACCCGAATTTATTATCACTGATGACGGAAAACAGCATGGATGGAAGGATAAAGACCACATTCAAATACGGGGTGTCGAGTTTAATGGGATTCTGAGAATTACGGATAAAGAATTGTTTGCAACGGCATTAAAAAATGGAATTGGGAGAGCAAAAACATTTGGGTTTGGGTTGCTCTCGATTGCACCGATTAAAACACTATAATAAAATATCTTTAAAAAAATCAAGGATCGGTCAAATTCAGATAAAAATATTAGTATCGTCCCCACGCATGTGGGGGTTTATCGTTGCCACAGTAATAAAAAACGCATTAGATGGATCGTCCCCACGCATGTGGGGGTTTATCGGAGTAAACCATACAATTAATGTATATGTGTTTATCGTCCCCACGCATGTGGGGGTTTATCGGACAAAATTTTATATGTATTCTTTGAAAGATTATCGTCCCTACGTATGTGGGGGTTCATCGTAATTATACGGATTTCAATGGAATTTTTTACATCGTCCCCACGCATGTGGGGGTTTTTTTGTAGTTAAGTCTGTATTTATTACATGATTAAATTTACTAAATCTCCTGTCCGTTCCCTCTTAAATATCGGCAGCCTACTTCTTATTTAGAAAATCATAGTGATTTTGATTTTATATATCCAAAAAATGATGAATACCATGCAAAAAAACTCAAATGGTTTGGATAAGTTCCTTCGTTTCAACAAATCGGTTAAGCCTCAGAAAAAAATTTCTCAGATATCTAAGGTAGCCGATAAAAAGATAGTAAGCTGTGGGATTTCAAAAAGATCACTAAATAGTTTATAAATTAAATGGTGTTATTTTTCATTATTTTCATATAGTTTTATAAAATTTTCATAAAGTTCTATAAATCTTTTTTAAATCTTGATTTCTAAATCACATTTCTAAAAATTAACCTTTCTTTTGAAAATATTATCTTTCTGTAAAAAAGTATAATCTCCTGAACTAAAATTAAATTCAATTTAAAATTAATTATCTTTATCAAGAGATCTGAACAAAAAATAGATATTAAAAAAGAATAGAACTTGGGAATTGGAAATTAATTTTCTAACATAGAAT
>JAUWMK010000045.1 GCA_030613185.1 Promethearchaeum sp. | reverse complement strand
AAAAGCAGGAGAAACACAGAAATTAATTTCATTTACAGCGGATCAACCAATACCACAATTGATTAAAATTTTGGTGAAATTAAAGATTTCAAGTGGAATTTCAGAGTTCATAAGTGAATACACAATTTATGGAAATGGGATTATAATAGTTCAAAATTGGTTTACACCGAAAAAAGAAATGATTAAGCTCGGGATGACCATTGATATTCCAAAAGAATTTGAAAAAGTTGATTGGTATGGTCGCGGTCCTCATGAAAATTACAGTGATAGAAAGGTTGGAGCTGCTATTGGAAGATATTCCTCAAATATACAGAATTTTGGACACAATTATATTCGACCTCAAGAAAATGGTAACAGATGTGATATTCGGTGGATTGCTTTTACAAATAAAAATAAGGAGGGAATTTTATTTTCAGGTTTACCGTTAATTAGCGCGAGTGCTTGGCCATATTCGTTAGAAAATTTGGAAGCGGCAAACCACATTCATGAGTTAATAAATTCTGATTCTATAACTGTAAATGTGGATTATAAGCAAAAGGGAGTTGCGGGAGATAATTCATGGGGAGCAAAACCCAAACCACAATATAGGTTACCTAAGAATCAAGAGTATGAATACTCCTTCCGAATTTGCCCATATGTTAGCGGATTAGGAGATTTTGACAAAGTATCTAAGAAAAAATTACCAGAATTAGAAAAATAAGAATAGAAAAAAGTTTTTTTTTTTGCTTTTTTTATTAATTATTAATACCTTTTCATTGTTTGTTTTCTAATGAATTCCCTTGGAGCATGTTTAATTAAGAAATTCTTAATGAAACTATTTTTTCCAACCGGATAGAAAAATTTCGGGTTTTTCGATTTAAGAATTTTCAATACCAATTTTCCAACAAGACTCGGATCAGGAGCACTTGCCAGATTTATATCGCGAATATTCTTTGTTTTCATAGTTATATCGTAATAGGGGGAATTATCTTTAAGAAAAATTTCCTGTGGAATGGTGGTATTAATTTCAAATGGAGCAATAACTACAGTTTTTATTCCAAATCTTTCTACCTCATTTTGTAGTCCTTTTGAAAAAGCTTCGGCACCCGCTTTGGTTACTCCGTAAATTGTAGAGAAGGGAACTGGACTTCGACTAGCCATTGAAGTTATATTAATTATTATACCACTTTTTCGCTCCCTCATCATAGGTAATAATCCTTGAGTCAGATGGATCAAACCAAATAAATTCGGTTCAAATAAATCTCTAATTTTTTCCATCGGTACTTCTTCGATGGGTCCAACTTGGCTAATTCCTGCATTGTTGATCAAAATATCAACATTTCCAACGTCTCGGATTAATTTATCGATACTCTCACTAATTGTTAGATCTAATGGTATATATCGCACTCCTGAAATTTTATCTTCTTTAGGGATCGTTTCAATATTGCGCGATGTTCCAATCACATTATATACTGAAGAATTTAATGCTTCAGCAATTGCTTTTCCGATTCCTCTTGAAGCACCAGTAATTAATATTGTTTTTTTTTCATTTTCATTTGGCATCTCTATTTCTCTCCAAAAACTTGCAAATTTTATTTAACCACTTAAAAAATTAAATATATAGAAAGCACCATAAGCAATAATCCCATAGGCACCTATCTTAAATATGAATTTAAGACATTTCAAAATAAATTTTAATAATTTTGATTCTTTTCGAGGCATTCTTTTCTTTCGAGACGGAAAGTCTAGAAATTTTTTATGGGGTTCTAATTGATACCAATAGGCTGTTGAATCCCATCTATCTCCTCTATGGTTATTGTGACCATGCTCGATTGTTACAAGGATTTGTTTTTCAAATGGAATAGGATCCTGAATGTGATAACGATAATAGGTTATTTTTCCTAACCAATTAAAACCTCCTCCCTTTATAACACCATGGTATGGGGCACTGTATTTTTCTGTAGGACAGAATGCCGTATTGAAATAATCTTCTGTTCCTGTTCCATAAATAGTGGGTTCTTTTCCTATATCATCATCGATAAATATCATATCATCTCCTTCACCAGGCCAATTGTAATTCAGACGAAATTTATTATCAATATTAACATTACACCCAACATATTGTCCCTTACCAGTAGCTTCTAAAATTATATGATTTCTATCGTAACCACCATTAGCGCGCGTATTCTTTCCCGCTGTTGCTTGCCATTCCATTTTTTTATATTTTTTTCCAGTGTCTGGATCCCTTTTCATATCGGTTTTATAATCAACAGTTCTAAAACAACAATGGAAATAACCAATTGGAGTTTTATCATCTTCTTGTGGCCATTTCTCATAAATTTCATAATCAACATAATAATAAAATATCAATCCAGGGGATTTTAAACCATCATCTCCTGGTGTAAAAGAATTTGGATTATCATTTTCTATTTCAATTCGTGCATTTTTCCTAAATGGCATTGGCCACCAGCAATTAAATCCTTTACCTTTTTGGGGACTCATTTGAAGGGGTTCACTAACAAAATTTATTCGTTCCCCATGACCAAGGCCGAAAAAATCTCCAAGAGGGCATTCTACACTAGGATTCTCTTCATCATCCCAAAAAATCCGTATGATAAGATGTCTTATAAAATAAGGTTCTCCAAAGCAGATTTGGGTTGTCCATATGTGACTAATGCACCCCGGTCCATTTTTATGAAAAATTGTTACTTTTTCTCCTGGTTTGATCCTAATATTATCCATATTTCCCCCAGTTTTATCAAAAGAAGATTTTCTTCTACGTTTAAAGGATCGCAGTTTCATGATATCACGAAGGGATGTGGATCCAAATATATTATCAATCATTTTAATCAGAGTCTATGATTTTATTTATATTATTTTAATTTGAGTGGTTTGCCTTTAAAATTGTTTCAATTTTCATTTTAGTCGAAAAGTATTTTTGTGGTTTGTCTTTTTGGAAGTTAATAATGGAATCAAAGAAATTTAACTACTTAGGATTTTCTATGGGCACTTTGGGTTTTATGCTACCAATAACATTTGTTAATGCATATTCATTCCAATATTATGTTTATACAATAGGATTAGATGCTTTATTAGTTTCTATTGGGATGTTTATTGGATTAATTGTTTTCTCTTTTGGAGCGATTTTATTTGGAGTTATTTCTGATAATAAAAAACCAGGAAAAATGGGCAAACGCCGTCCTTTTCTCTTATTAAGTCTACCCGGAATGATAATTTTCATGATTTTAATTTGGATGCCTCCGAAATGCCCTGAAGGTCAAACTATGTATTGGCCAACTGCTTTTTACTTATGGACAATAGGAATTTTATTTTCTGCATCTATGGCAATGGGCTTTGCCCCGTATTACTCAATGTTACCTGAACAAGCACCTACTGAAAAAGAAAGAGTAAAAATTGCCTCAATACAAGGTTTATTCAATATTATCGCGGTTGTTGGGGGGATGGCATTAGTTATGGTTTTGCAAAGCTTATTAGTTGATCCCCTTAATAGTAAATGGTGGCAACCATCTGGACAACATATCATATCGATACTTCCTTGGGTCAGTGGTTTAATAACAGCGATTTCTGCAATTACAATAATTATTACCTTTTTCAGCACACAAGAACATATTCATGAAGAAGATAATTCTGAGATTTTATTAGCAAAAAATAAAAAAACAAATATAAGGAAAAGCATTAAACAGATATTTGCCCCTACCAAACATATTAATAATAGAAACTTCCTTTGGCAGACTATATTTTACAATATGGCATTTAGGCTTTGTATCGTTGTGATGATCCCATTTTTAACCTATGTCTTACATCTAAAGCAAGAAAAATATTTTATGTTCTTTTTATTTATCGCCCCTTTTGCTATCAGTGGGTTCTTCCTATGGCAGAAATTAGTTTCGAAGATCGGTTTAATTGATGGATTTTCTAATAGTATAAAATTAAATATCGGTTTTTCAATTGCTGGTTTAATATTCCTAATTAATTTTCCAGAGTGGGTAGGATTAATACTTGGAATATTTATTATTGGTTTTTTGGTTTCCTGTTTATTAGCAGGATTTATATTCCCAAATCCGATAACTTCGGCTTTGGTTGACGAGATTAAAATGGAACAATCTCAAAATAATGATAATATAGAGGGAAAAAGTCTTTCAGGATCATATTTCGGGTTAAATCTTTTTTCCATGAATATTTCTTCGGGAATTGCGAGTTTGATCCTTGGAATAATATTTGTTGGAGATAATGCAGAAGATCCGTTGTTCATAATACTAACTTTTCCAGTTATTGCCTTAATATATGGAATCGGGCTTTATTTTCTTCAGAAAGTTAAATTTAAAAAAAAAAAATAGACAATACGTTCAAAACTCTTTTTTCCCAACATTTTTTGCATTTACAAAAATTACGATTATAGGAATCGCTACACCGATAATTGGTGGAGAAATATTAGAAAAAAAGATTTATGTATGTATTAATACCATTCATTAAAGCAAGGTTAAAAAAAAAAATATGTGATAACATGTCTTCGATAATAAAACGTCTAGTGAAAGAAGTAAGTAAAAGTGAAGATGATTCTTCAGTAGTAGAAGATGATATTCCAATTGAACATTTAGAACTAGCTGAAATTGCTAGAAAGCGAGTTTTAATAAAATCTACACTAAAAAGTCATACTATCATCTATTTATTAACAAATACGTTATTGATTTTAATAAATTTGAATGTATTTGAAGGTCTAATCCCGATTAATGAAATTACAGATTTTTGGGCAGCTTGGCCTATGTTAATTTGGGGAGTGGCACTTATTGCACATGCCATGATAGTAATCACAATAAACATAAATGATTATGATAAACGAGTATTTGTAATTACTACAGTTATGAACATTGCAATAGGAGGGCTTTTAGTATATATTAATTATTTATCGAATTATTTAAACGATATTAACATAAATTGGTGGGTATATGTCTTCACTTTTCTAGGATTTTTTATTATAGTTCACGCATGGGTTGTCTTTAGAGATTCT
This sequence comes from Promethearchaeum sp., assembly GCA_030613185.1. Taxonomy (GTDB): domain Archaea; phylum Asgardarchaeota; class Lokiarchaeia; order Sigyniarchaeales; family Promethearchaeaceae; genus Promethearchaeum. The sequence continues at coordinate 12,709 of JAUWMK010000045.1, read as the reverse complement.
GATAAAACTAAATTGGAAAAAAAAATCCGAAAAGAATTTGAAAAATTGAAGGAACTTGAAGATAAAAAAACTTTGGAAGAGAAGACAACGAGAAAAAGAAGTCAGGATTCAAAAGATAGTATTAGTGGCAAGGACAAAGAATAAAAAATGTTTTCAAAAAAAATCCGGTTGGAATCAAAATCCAGGAATAAAACCGTTTCTGTAGCAACAACTCTTGTCTTAATGGCAATTGCAGAATTAGAGGATGACCCCTTAAATAAAGCAAGAGTAGTATATGGATATCAAATCATGCAACACCTGCAGAATAAATATAATTGGAATGTTAAATCAGGAACGGTTTATCCAATTCTCAAGAAGTTGAAACAGGATAATTTGATAGTTATGCAGACGAATATGCAGAAAGATTCCAATCGGCAACAAATATTCTATAAGATTAATAAATTTGGGAGAAAGCTAATAGATGAAATTAGATCTTTAAATCCCGAAGCTCTTGATATGGCGTTAAGAGAAGGAGATTCTCAAAATGACGCTGCAGTTAAAACTATTGCCAAAATTCCAAAGAAAAATTTCACAAATCAATATTTAGCTCCTATCTTGGTACACTTTGAGGATAAAATATCAAAGATGGTTTCACTTGATACTCCTAAAGACCAGTTGGAAACAATACAAAAAGAAATTGAAAAATCCATTGAGCAAATTGAGGCTTGTAAAATTTTATTGAAATCTCATATAACACGAATTGATAACTATAAAGGAATACAAAAAAAAAACTGATACATTTCACACTATTCTTTTGGGGAAATTATTTAAATTGATTTATTAATTTTTAATTCTAATTGTTGGATTAAACTGTGGTTCTAATGGAAAATAGTAAAAAAATAGAAAAAAAAACAAATCCAAAACCTAAACAAAAATCACTTGCACGAATTCTCCTTGAAAATAATCCTTTTGATAAAATTGCAGATTTAAACAGAATTTTTATGAAAAAATTAGGAGTTTTAGAAATTTTTGATGATTTTATTTATTGGAATGTGGGTCGAGCGAATTTTATACGAATTTTTAAATTATTATGGGAATATCCAGTTGTAGGAAAGAAAAATTTCCCAAATACAGGTGGAGCAATGGTTATCAGCAATCACCAAAGTGAATTGGATCCTTGGTTAGTTGGGAGTGCGGTTCATAAAAAAGTAATTTGGTTATCTAAAAAGGAGAATTTTGATATTCCTATTTTTAAATCTATCATACGACCCTTTGGAACAATACCAATAAAACGGGGCCAACGCGATACTAGTGCATTAGACAAGGTAAGAGCAGTTCTTGAAAGCGGAGGTTGTGTTGGGATGTTTCCTGAAGGCACAAGAAGCCCAGATGGAGAATTAGCCCCATTTCATAGCGGAGCGGCTAAACTTTGCATGGAAGTGGGTGTTCCTTATGTTCCATGTGCAATTTTTGGAGCTTACAAAGTTTTTCCAAAAAATGCGAGTTTAAATAAAATAAAGATACGCGATGGTAGCATAATAAAAATTGTTATCGGAAAGCCTGTTTACATCGATCCTTCAATGGAAATAAATTTTGAAAATATTCAAAATGTAAAAGATGAGATGAGGAAGGATGTATTAATACTTCAATCTGGAGAAATGAATGTTTCGAGAATAATTCGAAAGGGAATTTCGATTTCCATTGAACAAGATCAAGTTCAAGTCGATAAAACAGTTCCAACAAGAATGATATCTAAAGAAATTGGAGAGAAAATTTCCGATCCCACTGAGGATTTTAGTATATCTTAAATTTATTTTTCTTTAATTTTTTTAATATGTTAAACCCAGCAATTTTAGAATCTAAATAAACCAAAAAACGTATTAAGATAAGAGTTAATTTTAATTAAATTGAAACATTTTAAATGTCGTTCACAAAAATGAATCAAACAGAAAAGCACCGATTAAAAATTGGGATACCGAGGGCGTTATATTTCTATAAATATGGCCCATTTTGGACAGCTTTTCTGGAATTTTTAAATTGCGATGTTAAAATTTCTGGTCCTACAACTTCAGTGATTGTAGAAGAGGGAACAAAAGATGCTAATTCGGAATTATGTATTCCCATAAAGATCTATTTTGGTCATGTAAAAAATTTATTATCTGAATTTCCAGATTTGGATTATATATTTATTCCTCGTTATGTATCAAGTCACAAAGAACAATTTTTTTGCCCAAAATTCCTAATTCTCCCAGAAGCAGTCAAATATGGATTAAAATTTGATACTCCAATTATAACATTAGAAATTAATGTAAAAAAAAATAGTGAACATGAAAGCGCTATAAATTTTGGCAAAATTTTGGGTTATAATCAAGAAACTATGATAAAAGCATGGGATTATGCAAATCAAAAATTTGAAGAATTTCAAGATAAGGCTTACGAAGGAGATTATATAGAACTTCTAGATGAACTTGATACTAATCCTAAGCATAAACGTAAAAAAAAGAAATTAAAACAATTTATCCCTGAAGCAATTCGAGGAAAATTTATGGTAAATATTTTAGTTTTAGGTCATTCATATAATGTTTATGAAACCCATATAAACAGAGATTTAATCGGTAGACTTGAAGCGATGGATTGTAATGTAACCACAATTGAAAAACTCCCTAAATCAGAATTTAGTGAAAAAATAACAATAAATGAGCAATATCATCAATATTGGCAAAGTGAAGATGAAATATTGAAAACCGCTCGTTATTATTTAAGAGATGGAAAAAATACAATAGATGGGGTAATATTTCTTATATCATTTGCTTGTGGTCCTGATAGTCTAATACAAGAAATTGTTATGCGCGACATGAAAAAAAGGAAGATTTCATATCTTGATCTTGTATTAGATGAACATTCCGGTGAATCGGGTCTAATCACTCGTATAGAGTCATTTACTGATATGATTCGACGAAAAAAATATAATTAGAAGGTAGACAAAAAATGGTAATCAGAGTTAGTTTTCCAAGTATGGGATGGAGTAAGATTGCATTCAAAGGATTATATCGTCCAATTCCCGGTGTGGAAGTTGTTGATCCACCGGTAGTAACAAGAGATATAGTAGAACTTGGCGCAAAATATTCTCCTGAATTTGTATGCCTTCCTTTCAAAGTAACTCTAGGAGAATTCATCAATATGATTGAGAATTATAATTGCAATGTTTTCATAATGTCTATTGATTGTGGACCTTGTCGTCTTGGATTTTATGCCCCAATTCAAGAAAGAATTCTCAAAGATTTAGGATATGATGTTACAATTATTCCGATTCAACAAGATGACTTACTTGATTTTCAATGGCTTGAACCATTTTACAAAATAACAAAAGTAAAAGGCAAATTAATGCGTATGGTGGATATTGTTAAGGGGATTCGTTTTGCTTTTTTAAAAGGTAGTTTTATTGAAGACATAACGCGTTATGAAGGTATTATTAGGTGTCGTGAAATTAATAAGGGAGATACTACAAAAACCGTTGAAAAATTGCTAAAAATATTGGATAAAGAATGGGATTTTCAAAAATTACACCAATTCCATAAAGTTGTTAAAAGGGAATTTAAAAAAATCCCAATTAATAGGGATATTGAACCTCTGAGAATTATGATCGCTGGGGAAAATCATATAGTACTGGAACCCTATATAAATATGGATATTGTTAAAAAATTTGGAGATGAAGGCATAGAAGTTCATCAAGGTAATAGTTTATATGGATGGGTAATGCATAAATTACATGTAAATTTTAAACGTAAGACTCTTGAACGAATTGCCAAGCCTTATATTCCAATGGATATCGGAGGAGAAGCAATCTGGGTGATTGGGCACTATATAAAATGCCAAAAAGAAGGATTCGATGGATTTATACATGCATACCCATTTACTTGTATGCCAGAAGTTTCTGCTCGGGGGATAATTGAAGGACAACAACCAGATCCTTTCTATTTACCTATTCAATTCTATAGCTTTGATGAACATACTGGATATGAAGGAATGCGCACTCGATTAGAAGCATTTGTAGATTTAATGAAATTAAATAGAAAAAATAACCCAAAATTTCAAGACAACTACATTGAACCTCCAGAAATCAGGGAAATATTCGATATTCCAGAAAAATATGAGGGAATAAATACATTTTTTACAGGTATTGTAGAACCATTCCTTAACACTTTAAAAATTCTTCCAAAACTTAAAGTAAATAAGAGGCAACACGAAAAATGACAGATCAAATTGCAATTGTTTCAAATATTGAAGAAAAATCTTTAATAAAAAAAAATGAAAAAAGAAAAGAGAAAACCTTAGATGTCTTTATGGGTATCGACATTGGATCTGTTTCTTTAAAAATTGTGTTATTAGATAAGAATAATAGTATTATTGAAAAACTTTGGTTAAGAAATCAAGGATCTCCAATAGAATCTTCCAAAAAAGGGATCAGAGAACTAAAAGAAAAACTCGAATCTTCAGGAATGTTCAATAAAATAAATATTAAAGGAGTTGGAACCACAGGATCGGCCAGATATTTAATAAAAAGTGTTATAGGTGGAGATATTGCTAAAACAGAAATTATTGCTCATGCAGTAGCTTCTTTAACTTATTATCCTGATGTTAAAACGATTTTAGAAATTGGAGGACAAGATTCGAAAATAATAATTTTACGTAATGGTGTCGTTGCTGATTTTGCTATGAATTCAGTATGTGCTGCGGGAACAGGAAGTTTCTTAGATCATCAAGCATCTCGTTTGGGGATTCCCATAGAAAAATTTGGGGAATATGCTTTAAGGGCTGATTCTGATATTTCAATAGCTGGTAGGTGCGGAGTATTTGCGGAATCTGATATGATTCATAAAGCTCAAATGGGATATTCAAAGGAAGAAATTGTAAAAGGTCTTTGTGATGCATTAGTGAGAAATTACTTAAATAATGTTGGAAAAGGAAAAGAGATAAAACCACCTATTGTATTTCAAGGTGGAGTCAGTTATAATGAAGGTTTGGTAAAAGCATTCGAAGAAGCTTTAGGAGCAGAGATCTTAGTCCCTGAAGAGAATATCCTTATGGGTGCAATCGGAGCAGCAATTTTAGTCCGTGAGGAATCAGAACGAACTGAGAAGATATCTGAAAATTGGAAAACTAAATTTAGAGGATTTAATGTTTTGAATTTAGAATTTGAGACGAAAGCATTTAGATGTCAAGGATGCCCAAATAGATGCGAAGTGGTTTCTGTTTATATGAAAACGGGTGAAGAAGATGAAAATGGAAAAGAGAAAAAAGAAATTGTCGCAAGATGGGGAGACCGATGCGGCAAATGGGCAGTATATTAATTTTTCAAAGGAGAATAGTAAAAATTGACTGAAAAAGAACAAATTGAAGGGAAAGATAATGATTTTTCCCTTTCAGAAGTGATCTCTGATGTTAAAAAAAATCGAAAAAAAATTGATAAGTTATCGAAATTTGTAGATTATGTCGTAGAAGAGGCAATGCCCAAGGTATTCACAGAAAATATTGAGAAAGCATATGAAAATAGTAAAAAAACAGCAGATTTTATAATGCGACATATTATTTAAAGCAGAAATGGCTCAGTGGAGTTAAGTGAATCATCTATACAGAAAGTATATCTTCTAGGAGTAACATCATCATCGCCAAATTCATAAACAAGTAAAATCATAAAAAGATTAGGATTAGCTAAATTAGGTGGAGTAAAATAAAGACATTAATTTTGGGAAAAGCTGGTGTTGGTAAAACAAGCCTTATGAAGACCACTTGTGAAGGTCACTCATTTTTACAAACAATAAATATACCCCCAACTAAAGGAATAAGCCGTGAAAATTATCTTTTCCGTGGATTGTTAGAAATCACACTTTGGGATGCTGGAGGTCAACAAAAATATTTGGAGAGGTACTTTTCAGCATCACAAAAAGAAATTATTTTTTCTGAAGTTGATATACCAGTATTCATGGTCGATACTTCTGAGGATCCCAAAGATCAACAACTTTTTACTCAATTTTTAGAAAATATATTCAAGTATTCTCCAGATTTAGATAAAGTATTTGTTTTATTAAACAAAACTGATTTAGAACAAGCTAAGCCAGATATATTTTTTGAAGAATTAAGTAGTAATTTAAAACCTGAATTTAGAGATAGAGTAAAATTCACCCCAGTTTCAGTGAAAGATGGGACTGCACAATATAGACTTATTGAAATATTAGATTCTTCTCTACAATCATCTGTAATTGAATTGGAAAAAATGAAGAATATTCGGGGTGTATTGGAAGAAATGAAATCAGAAACAAATTCGGAGTATTTTCTATTTAATCACCTTGATGGATTAATTACAGCATCAACGGTAGGTTCTATTTCATCTGATCCATTAAATTTTCTTTCTCTTGAAATTGGAGCTATGGAATCTAATATTGATGGCATAGTCCAAAAAATTCAAAAACGCTTAGGAAATTTAGAAGACCCAATTTTTCTATCTTTCTTATTATATGAAACGGAGAATTATTATGTATTTTTGCAAGAGATTAATGATAACGCAATAATGATGGTAGTAACAAACGAAAAATCATTTGAGATAATTAAAAAAATTCAAGAAACACTTAGTAAATCAAATCTATTGATCCAAAATTTGTTAAAATTAATTTCAAATAAATAGTATACCATTGTACATATAATTGCTTAAGATAGTGCATTTTCAGCTCTTCACCTTCAGAATTTTTTAAGAAATAGTGCAGATTTTCCCTTGGGAACCGACATTTTTCTTTTATTCTTCCACCAATAAGAAAAATACATAGATTTAAACAAATCAGTTTTCTTAATATCTTTACATTTAAGGGAGAAAAAAAATGGTTAAAAATCAATTTATTTCGGTAGGTCCGCGAACAGAAAAATTTAACAAAATGGTGGACCGCATCAGTAAGATTACTGGTTTAGATCATAAATATGTCCGAAAATCAGGTGAAAGGGTTTTAGATAAGTGGGAAGAAAAGAACCACAGAAAAATTTCCACTTTATTCACTGCGCATACTAGTTTCAAACAAGAAGAAATCCATAAAATGGCCAAAACCTTACAGAGATATTTAGAGTCTGAAGTTGATTCTGGTATTGTTATTAATAAAATAGAAACAATAGCTGAATTCTGGTTTAATGATCTATTCATTAATTTCTGAAAATTAGCTGTTGGGGGAGAACGTAATAAAGGAGAGTTGTGATAATCCAATATATGCAAACCCTTTTTTTGCATAGTTATCAGATACTTGTCTCATTGTTTGGAGGATTTATCGCAAAAATTGTTCTATAGACATTTCTAATTATCGACAAGTTAACCTTTTTTCTCATATTATTTGATATATTCACTTTGATTAACCAAAAGTTAACTTTACTAAGTATTGATGGCATTATATCTTAATCTAATGGTGTACAATATGAGAGAGTAAAAATCAGAGCCATGCATCCAATAAAGATTAGTAAAGTTATAAAAAGTAAAAAATATCCGAGATATTCTCAGTCAAATATCATTCTACTCCATAGGACCGGATTTGTATCTTTAGAGTTTTCTGATTAATTTCTTCTTATTTGATTTTTTATCAGATTTAGTTGATGATTTTTCATCAGATTCTTCGAAATCATCAGAATCTTCATGTTTCTTTTTAGATACTTTCAATTTTTCCTTGCTTTTTTCTGGTGTTGTATTTGAAAAATCTTCAAACTTCTTTCGATAATATGAATAGACACCAGCAAATGTAAAGGTTAGTCCAATTATTATCCCGATTACAAATAATAGCCATGCAGTTGCATCGACTCTTGGGTTTGGTTCAATTCCAAAGGTTTGAGGTGAACAAGTCGCAGAATCACCATCACTATCAAAAACATAAGCATAAACAGTGTATATCCCTGTTTTTATTTTTAGATCTGCCCCTCTGATTAAAATTTCAGTACCACTTCCATGATAAGAAGTAGAATAATTTAATTGTTGTTCAACACCAAAATCATCAAGGTAAAATATTGAAATTACTACATATTCTATTGAGTTTTCATCATCTTCAGCACCAAATTTGAAGGATAACCAATCCCCTTCTTTAATCATTGTTTGATTTCCTGATTCGTCATTAATTGTAAAATTATTTAGAATTGGGGCATTATTATGGATAAATATCTCTTGAACGTATTCATCTTGGATTATATCATCTTCTAAAACAACAATTTTTAATTCTGTTAACCCAACATTAGATGTCAATGGAAAAGAAACATTTGACGTAAAATTATTTGTTTGATTAACTGCTAATGGGATGTTTGCATACTTACTCGGTAAAAGATTTTCTCCTGTTATTGGATCTGCAGCTGAAATTGTTAATTTCATTTCATTAGATTCAACATCACTTGCATTAACATAAACGGTTAAATATTTATCAGGACCTCTAAAAATATCTAGAGTATCAACAATTGAAGCCTGGATAGGATCTTCATCTTCAAATTGATAGAGAATATTATCAATTACGGGTTCATTGTTTTTTACCAAAAATGTACTATTAACTGTTGAACTATTGTCTTCAATTTCTGTATCCCAACATTTTGCTTCAACCCGCCATTCTCCAATATCATAGGAATTTAAAATTACGATTTCACTAGAGAAGTTTTTTTCTCCTTTATTAACGAGTGTAGCGTTAAAAGTATCTGATGGATCGTATAACTTTACTTCCCATTGTAAATCCATGGTTTTATTTTCAATATCTGATGGTAAATAGTCAAGTTTTATAGTTTCATTCCTATAAATTTCTGTTGTATTCATAAAAATGCCAACCTTTGGTAGGTTATTCGCAATTTCAAAGGTTCTATCGGAAGTAGCACCAGTGTTTTGAATCGCATGAGTTGTTCTAAACTTAACTAAGATTGTAATATACGTATCCCCAGTTACATTAAAAATACTTGGAGTAAAAAGGGTGGTCCAATAATGTGTTATCCCAATTTGTGTGAGGTTAATATTTTGCTCTAAACTATTATTGTAAGTAATATTAGCTACAAAATAATAAGTAGCTTCAGGATACCAATTAGAACCATCAGTTTTAGTATTATTATAGGTAATATTGAGATTTTCAATTCCTCTATGTACTATATCTTTGTCGATGAAAACATGCGAACTATTTATCTCATCAGCAGATGCTTTCGGAATCATTTCATTTTTATTATTTTCTTTCTGAATATCTGCAGAATCAAAATTGATTTGTGAAAAACCAATCATGAATAATGCAAAAATTATAAAAATTAATATTTCATTTTTTTGTTTTTTTTTCATTAAATTCACCTAACTTAAACGTTTTTTATTTTCAAGAGCCATATGCCGCACAATAACGATTCCTGCAATAGGTATTATTATAGGTAAAGCATAACCCAATAAAAGACTTCCAACAGAGGCTTTTAATTCTGTGGATACTAGTTGTTCATAAATTATATTACCATTTGAATCCATTATTTCAATCAAATAATATCTATTTCCAAATTCATAAGGATTCATGAAATTTTGACCAAATGGAATGTCTACTAAATTTTCTCCAGGAATTATTGTTAAATTGCTTTTTATAGCTTCGTTATCAACAAAAATGCTTATGTTTTGAGAAGTTTTTAAATTGTTCACAATATAGCAACTAGCTTGAGATTCTTTCCCGTGATAAGAAATTTCAGGAACATCCAAAAATAAAATATCCAAAGGCAATTTTACAGATGAAATAAACTCTTTATAGGAGATATTATTTCCATCAGATGCCCTAGTAATATTTATACTATACATAATTTCTCCATAAGGAGCATTAGTTGAAATTTGAGTGTTTAACAGAACAATTACTGATTCTTCTGGTAATAAGAGTTGAGATACTTCAATATCTGTTATATATACTCCTGAAATAGAAATGTCAACTGTTTGAGAGATATTAACAATATTTTGTAATTCAACAAGAATATTGAAATCGAATTCGCGAAATACGTAAGCATCTTGTTCAATTCTCTCAATTTCAATAGAACTTAAGATCACAATCGGTATTTCTAATATGTAATTCAAAGAAGTATCGTTTTTTATTTCAATTAGTAATGATGTAGAACCAAAACTAGCACTAGCTAAAGCTGTTATTTCATAAGTAAAATTAGTTAATGTTCCATTCATTAATATTTGCTCAAATGACTGATTAGCAAAATTTGTTCCATTTAAATTAATACTAACTGTTAAATTTTCCATTCGGGTATTATTTATACTTAAATTTAAAGATGTAGAACTTCCTGCACGAATTGACTCTGATTCAAGAGTATATTCTTGCACTCTAAAACCAGGAATTAAAGAGAAGGATATCTTATTGAAGCTTGTCAAAATACCGGTGTAATTTGCATACATATCAACAGTATAATCTCCTAAAGGATAATCATCCAAAAATGGGAATTCAATACTTGCTTTCCCATTTACATCACCATTCTGCGTTACATTATATGCCAAAGTTCCATTTGGAAAACGAACACTAAAGAAAAAATCAGCATTTTCAATTGGAACTGAAAAATTAATTTCTGCATTAGGTTGATCATAATAATTGTATATATCAAAGAAGTATTCAGCAGTAATATTGACAGACATTGCTTCTTTTTTAATAAATTCTGTGGCATTCGTAGTCATATTAGTATCTATTCTTTCTGATAATGAAGAAATAGAATTAAGTGATCTAAAAAGATAGGAAATTGAGTTTAAATTTTTGTTTTTATCAATTTCTGCTGTAGTTGTTGCGTTGATCCAATTATAATATGACCCATAAACAGGATCTTCAAAGTGTTGTTGAATCCCGTTAAACATATCTATACAAACTTTATAATACGTAAAATTCCCGGTTACTTCAAAAAGCTTCTGCATCGCAGTCAACATGATTGAATTATCTTTAAGACAAATTTTATGATTAATAATATTTCCCCCCTTTTCTGATACATTCATGAAAAGAGAATAAGTTTCATTCCAAAGAGTATCATTTAAGGAAAGAAAAACTTTCTCTGCGTTTTCTATTGTCTTTACATAATCTGGTTCTCCTTTCTCTGGAGCCCCTAATTCTAAATACCATTCAGATAAAGCCCATATTGCGTAAGCATTAGTAATTAAATCTTTATTCTCATTGATTCCTGTTGGATCGCCTAAATCTGAATCACGCCTGTATTCGAATAAATCGTTATGGAAAAATGAAGAACTAATCATATACGCCATAGTTTCGTTAGCGATGGTAAAAGCATTTGATTGTTCTGGTAAATTTCCATGGTTTGCACGATGAATTAAAAATCCAGTTATTGCAGCTATAAATTGATCCTTTGCAAATTTTGAATGATCTATGGTTGAATGATTGTAAACTTTATGTGTTGAATCATAAAATAAATCATTTTGAACATCCCATTGTTTTGAAATATAATTTTCAACATTATATGTTGTAATATTGGATTGATCAGAGATTAGCCAATCAATAAAAGTTAAGATTATTTGTGAATTACCGTCTAATTCCTTTACAGTAGAATTATCACTCCAATCACTGTTTACCCAGCTATAATAACCTTGTTGGCTGACATTAGAATCCCAGAATTCGGAATACATGTATGTATTGAAATATTGTGAAATTTCACTTTTACTCATATCCAATAGATTCACTAAACCATCTAAAAATACTGCAAAATCTTCAAAATTATGGTTATTATTAGTAATTGTAGTTCCATTTTGAGATGTTTCAGAAAAATACATAGGAAAATCAGGATTATCTTGAACCGTTGAATTATCTATTATTTCATATTTCAACCAATCAGAAATTGAGGTTGTATTTTCAAAAAACGGTGAATTTAGCACATCAGAATTATCTTGTCCAAATGGAGTTCTATTCTCCAAATTATCTTGTTCAATAATTTGATTTTTGTCGGGAAGGACTTGAGGAATATTTTGAACTAATGGAAATACAATTAGCATTCCAAGAAATATTCCTATAAAACCATAAATCATTGTTTTACGCAACATTTTCCTATACATTCATTTATCATACCTTTATATTTACTATATCAAAATCTCCAAGAATTTATAAATTATAAAATTTTTAGTGCAATGGTTCAATTTTGAACTCATAAAGGAAACGAAAAATTAAAAGAAGAAACTTCTCTTCTCTTGAGAAAAATTTCCAATAATGGGTATTTTTAATCCACATTGACCGCATTTATTTTCAATGGTCAAATTTCTATTTATTGTATGATAACCTCTTCTTTCGATAATAATCGTATTACATTGAGGACAAACAGTACTTCCACCCTCATCAGATAATATATTTCCCATAAAAACATATTGAAGCCCTTCTTCTTTAGCTAAGTTCCATGCGTCTTTCAATATTTTAGGGGAAGTTCTAGGATTTTTTAAGCGATAGGAAGGGTGATATGCTGAAAAATGTAATGGAGTATCAGCTCCTAAGTGATTAATAATCCAAATTACCATAGATCTAATAGAATTTAAGTCATCATTTTCTTTTGGGATAATTAAATTTGTAATTTCAACGTGAATACCATTTTTTTTCATAAATTCAGCTGTATCAAGAACGGGTTGCATTGATGGAACACCAACTATCTTATCATAGAAGATATCGTTGAAAGCTTTAAAATCTATATTAGCGGCATCTATAAATTTGATATATTCTTTATTAGATTCCATAGAAGAGTATCC
>JAUWMK010000424.1 GCA_030613185.1 Promethearchaeum sp. | reverse complement strand
TAGATACGACATTATCCGCCAAAAAAAACATAGATTAATTTGCGGACTCATGAAAAAAACACAGAATAATATAGAAATATTGAACTCATCGAAAAGGACGGAAATGGTAACATTATCTGAAGATGGAGACAAATTCATGATGATTTTGGATACTACTACATGTATTGATTATTTTCGTGGACATCCCAATATTAAATAAGTAATAGAAAAAATTTAGACAAGTCTAAATATTTAAAACATATTAGATATTCTAAAATATTAATCATGAAAATGATTAAATTTGAGAAATTTTTTGTTAATCGAAAAAGTAAATTTGGAATGTATTCGACTAACGCAAAAACTATTTTTCTTTTATTAATCTGAGTTATTTTAGATGATATAAGAAGTTAAATTAAAAAATGGTTTTAAAAAGGGATAACAGTTTTAAAAATTTCCAAAAGGCGATTACAAATGAAAATGAGTAAATTTGAAAAGGTATTTGTAAATATGAGTGCACGCTCCCGTAATATTAAGGTTATTGAATACAATTTTGATCAAATTGAAACAAATAATGTCAAGAAAGTATTGGAAGTTGGATGTGGTGCCGGCATGCTTTCATCCTATATTGCTGATAAATATCGATGGAAAGTAACAGGAATCGATATTGATCCTAAACAAATTGAAAGAGCAAAAGAAGATCATAAGGAAAACAATAATTTAAAATTCATTGAAGCGGATGTTACAAAACTTACAATCGGAGATAAGGAATTTGACTTAATATTATCCTTTGATGCTCTACATCACATTCCTAAATTGGATAAAGCATTAAACGAAATAAGTAGAGTTCTAAAACCAGATGGTTTTTACATTTTTAATGATCTTATTTTTCCAAAGTGGTTGACATTAAATAATTGGGTAATCCCGATAGATAGGATGAAAGATGACTTAAAAAGAAATAATATAGAAATAATATATGAAAAGAAACGCGGAATTCGAGTTAGTGTAATATTTCAAAAAAGTTAGGGCAATTTTCATCAACAATTTTTTCATTACTCTAATTGGTTCATGAATTTTAATTATAAATCTTAGTCTCTGGAATTTCATGATATATTTTACTTAATAATTTATGAAGAAACTCAAATAACTTAAAAGTTCGAGAAAAAACAGCCTTTTGAGGACAAGTCCACATACAATTGTAACATTTAATGCATTTACCAGATTTTACCGGATAAGGATCTAATTTAATAATTTGGATAGGACATGCTTCTACACATTTCCCGCATTGTATACATTTTTTAGAATTGAAATAAGTTTTTGGAAGGAGAGCCATACCAAATTGTTTAATTAGAAATTTATATAAATATTTTACTTTCCATGAATGATAATCCAATTTCTCTAAAGATAAATTCCCATTCGGAAAATTATTCAAGGTTTTAATAATAAGTTCAGAAAATATTTGAATAATTTCAATATCTTGCTGATTTGGACGATTATTATAAGGATCTTCCTCTTCGTTAAATATCATTGAATGACGAGCTGCGACCTTTAAACAAGATAGAACCCCATATCCTTTTTTTTCCAATAATTTAACACCTTGAAGAAGAGTATAACCTGTAATTGAGCCATATGTTGTAAAAAATGCAATTCTATAATTTTCATTCACAGGAAGGTTTTCGATAAATATTTTAATTGGTTCTATGATTTTCCAGGCATAAACGGGAGTTCCTATAACAAGTAAATCGTTCTTTTCAATCATTGAATAATCAAAAGATGAAATTTGACTCCATGATTTCCCAGTTAGATTAATTAATTCACAGTGCTGGTTTAATTCAGTAAGTGCTTTTTGAATATATTTTCCCACTTTTAATGTATTTCCAAACGGAGAGAATATTATTATTGAAGCATTTTTTGAACTGTTCTTTTTCATTTTGTTTTATATCCCTAAATTTATTTTTTCTAATCTTTTCTTAGAAGTTCGAGAGCTTTAGAAGTTAATTCAAACCTATTTGATGAATTATTATTATCACACATTTTTGCAAATGGGCAGAACTTACATTTTGGTGAATCTGTGTATGAATTTAAACCAAGATCATTTTTTTTAAAAAAATTTTCTCGTAATAGGAAATCCAGAAAAGCTTTTGTTAATTCCATGGAAATTCCAAGATTTTGTGAACAAGTTTTCATTGTCATTCCTCCTTCACTTGAAAGTTCTTTTAAAAAACTTGAAATGAAATTAGTATCCATAATTAGATATGACTAATAATTAAAGATAAATATTTGTTTCCTTTTTCTCTAATAGATATAAATTTCATTAATAGGTTTAGTATTGAATATGTATTCAAAATATTTTGAAATTATCCTTTTTATTGTAATATTCTCATAGAATTCAATCCAACCACAATATTTTTATTGAATTGATTTTTTTATTTAGACGAATCTAAATTGTTTGGAAGGAAGATACTTTGCATTCTATTCAAACAGAGGTTAATTAATGGTTTTGTTATCAGATTTAAAAATTGGTGAAGTAGGAATTATTAAAAATATTAATTCCGACTTATCTAGCCGCCTTAATGCAATGGGTTTAATCCCTGGTGTAGAAATCAAACTACTTCGTAAAGCACCTATAGGAGACCCATTAGAATTTGAAATTCTACATTATGCTCTTTCTTTAAGAAAAGAAATATGTAAAGATGTGGAGGTTGAGATTAGTGAGTGAACAAAATGTCGCACTAATTGGAAATCCTAATGTGGGAAAAACAGTAATTTTCAACGCATTAACTGGATCTAAATCTCACGTCGCTAATTGGCCGGGAGTCACTGTTGAAAAAAAGACAGGTAAATTGGGTGATATTTTAATAACAGATTTACCAGGAACATATTCATTGACACCCACTGCACTTGATGATTTGATTGCGCGGAATTTTATCTTAGAAGAATCCCCAAAAGTTGTGATTGATATTATTGATGCAACTAATCTTGAGAGGAATCTATATTTAGGGCTCCTTTTAAAAGAAATTGGAGTTCCAGTAATATTTGTGTTAAATATGATGGATATCGCCAGTCAAAAGAAAATTGATATTGATTATAAAAAATTAGCTGAATTCTTACAAAGTCCTGTTATTCCAACTACAGCAATAAAAAACGAAGGAATTGAAGAATTGAAGAAGATCATAACAGAAAATATAAAAATTGAATCGGAACAAAATGATCCAATTTTATATCCTGAAGAACTTGAAGAAAGAATTACAAGAATTCAAAATCTTGTTAAAGAATTTTCAAAAAATTCCGAAAATCCACGATGGATCGCAATTAAACTAATGGAATTGGATGAAAATGTTACTGAAAATATAAAGAATCAACCAAATGGAGAGAATCTTTTAAACTCAGCTTCTCAAATTGTTAA
>JAUWMK010000434.1 GCA_030613185.1 Promethearchaeum sp. | reverse complement strand
AAACTGTTTGGCCAACGTTTCATTTACTAAGTGCAATTCGTGATCAATTATCAACTCAAAGGAAAACTCAAGGAACCTATGCAAAAGTAGTCATTTTGACAAGCATGATGGGGAAGGCTGGTATGGGTGCAGCAGCAATTTGGGCAGCATTCAAAGGATCCATGATAGGATTAACAAAAAGCCTAGCACGGGAATTTGGCCGTTTCGCAAATGTTAACGCAGTAGCAATGGGACCTTTATCTGAACGAAAAATGCAAGGTCCAAAAGATCGTGTAAAAGGGGCATATTTAACAACATCCTCTGATTTAAGTAATCAGCCAATGACATTTGAAAAAGTCACACCTATGGTTTTATTGTTGGCTTCTGATGATGCAATAGGTATTAATGGACAAATCATTTCCGTGGATGGAGGACTTTGGCTCAAGTTGGAGCAATAGGAGGAGAGATGAAAATGAAAGAATTATTAAAAGGAAAAGTTGCCATAATCACTGGAAGTGGAAGGGGTATTGGAAAAGGCATTGCAAAATTGTTCGTTGAGCAAGGATGTAAAGTGGCAATTAATGATATAGATCCTAATCCATGTGCTGAAACAGTTAAAGAAATTAAGGCAATGGGTGGTGAAGCAATTGCATGTCCCGCAGATGTAACAAATGTAGAACAAGTGAATAAGATGGTTGCAGATACTATTGCTGCTTTCGGAAAGATCGATATTTTAATAAATAATGCTGGAACCTCTCGCGATGCTATGATACAGAAAATGGACGATCGCTTATTACGCTTTATTATCGATGTTAATATGAAAGGAACTCATGTATGTACTCAAGCAGTTCTACCAGAATTCTTAAAAGATGAAAGAAATAATGAATTCAAAAAGATTGTTAATTTTTCATCAACAACCGGTGTCAGTGGTAATGTTGGGCAAGCTAACTATGCGATCGCTAAAGGTGGATTAATAGCTTACACGAAATCATGCGCCCGAGAATTTTCATTGAACCGAGTATGTGTTAATGCAATTGCACCAGGATTCACAGAGACACGAATGACTGCTTTGAAAAAACCAGGAGATCAGTTGGGCATTCCTCAAGCAATTCGTGATATTGCAATCGGTGCAATTCCATTCTCACGAGATGGAGTAGGTGGATTACCTTTAGATATTGCTAAAATTGTGTTATTCTTCAGTTGTGAATTAAGTGATTGGATCACCGGCCAGCTTCTTGTTGGCGGCGGCGGCTCAATGATTTAATTTTTTTTTTATCATTTCTATTTTTTTTCAATTTTAAGAATGTTAAGAAAAACATTAATTCACGTTCTTTCTATAATATATTGATGATTTTGAAAAAAAAACTAAAATTATATAGCTTTCTCAATGAATTTACTAAATCTCCAAAGAAATATAAAAATAAGAAAGATATAAACAAAATAATAGAAGATCAATATAAATATTAGAAAAATTTTTCAATAACTTAAATTGATTTTTTAGTAATTGATGAGTTCTGATATTAATTTTTCTTGGAAATATAAATTTTGGTATACTATATTTTGGATATTATTCATTAATATTTCAATCTTTTCGCTAATTACATTATTAGTACGACCTCTTTGGCCTAATGTTAACAATTTTTTGAACGAGATGACAAATTTAAAATTTCAATGGCTAATGTTAATCTTAATTTTATCAATAATATTAACAGGTTTTGGATTATTTTTGGTAATTCGATATTCTCCTAAAAAAATCTCAAAATTCAACCATAAAATTTCACTTTTTCCAAAAATAATTATCTTTCCAATCCTAATGATATGGGATTTTATGCTGTATTTACTCATTGCGGTAGGTGGGGAGGAACTCGGTATAATTCGGTCTGGATTAGAATATATAAGTCCATTATTTTTCTTACTTTTGATAGTATTATTCGGATTTTTTTCACAAAAAATTATTTCCTATATTATAAAAATATGGATACAAATTAAAGAGCAAGAATGTTGGAAATTTGCTTTTAATAAAAAAATTTTAACTCTAATTGGAATTTTCACAATGATTTTGCTCGGATTTATCTTGCCATACATAATTATTCCTGTAAATGTTGTTCAAGGAGAAATTCCACCTAAACCAAAAATTATGGCACACAGAGGGGCATCACATTTAGCACCAGAAAATACATTAATAGCAGGTCAATTAACCTCAGAAATGGGCGCAATTGGCTGGGAAGTAGATGTTTCTATTAGTTATGATGGTGTTTTATTTCTCATGCATGATAATAATCTGAAAAGAACGACAGATGTTGAAGACATTTTTCCTGATAGAAAGGATGATGATGCAACCATGTTTAACATGTCAGAATTACAGCGATTGGATGCGGGTTCTTGGTTTTCAGATGATGATCCTTATAACACAATTGCAGATGAATTTGTAGATTTACAAACAGCAGAAAATTATAGAGGAGAAAAAATTCCTACCTTAGATGAAGTTTTGAATTTATCCAGAGATTATAACCTTTATATAGATATAGATTCAAAAAAACCTCATTCAGATCATCCTTATTATTACCAATATGATGACATTCTCGTTAATCAATTATATGAATCTGGATTAAATGAAAAAATTATGACCAGTCTCTCTTCAAATTTAACCGTGAATATGACAAAAGTATCTGCTTCTAGAGATATTGTAAATTTTATAGATTCCGGGGCAAATTTACTTAATACTATCCACACTTTACCAAATAAACAATTTCAGGATTATCAAGAAGCTAATATCACAGTAATGGCATGGACAGTAGATACAGTACAAAGATTTTCGCAAATATGGTTTTTGGGTGTTGATTATGTTAAAACAAACGCATTACACATACTTATCCCGTTGGAAAATCCTACTTGGAGAATGAGCTCTCTATCTTATTATTTAATTTGGATAATAGCTGATGGATTATG